>JAGWRQ010000063.1 GCA_028869615.1 Candidatus Methylomirabilota bacterium
AATGATGATTCTGGAAACCGTGCAGTAGATACCCGTCACAGCGTGTTGACGGCTGGAGGCAAAGGAAAGGAATCATAATTCGTGAGGAGATGCGGCTCGACGGCCGGATAAAAATAGCGCAATGAAATCGAGGGCGAAACATACACAGTGGGTTACTTGGGTTTCCTGACACGCATCGGGGCGACGATCACAGGCCGTAGACGCCCTGCTTCGATCATCAAGCTGTTCCAGCAGGCCGATCAGTATCGCCGTTCGGGTCGATTCGAAGAGGCTGCGGAACTCGTGGCCCAAGGTCTCCGCTTAAACCCTAACAACATCTCAGGGCATCTTGTGGCTGCCCACCTTCATGTAGCCCTTCGTAGGGTCGAGCCGGCCAAGGTAGAATTCCAACGTGTCCTCTCCTTAGACCCCAATCACCCCCGAGCCCTCCTGGGCTTGGCCCGCATCGCTATGGAGGAAGGCGACTTCACGGCCTGCACAGAGTCTCTCGATCGAGCGCTCCATCTTTTCCCGGATTTCCCGGAAGCGAAGGCCCTTCAGGACGTGGTCACAGGGTACGCAGTCCCTCCGCCCTCCCCACTCCAACGACAGGTTCCGATCGGGGTCTCCCCGCGTGGGGATGCATTTCAGGCGCCGGTCGGAAGTCGGCAGCTCATCCTGATACAGACCGACGGAACGCCGGTTTTCTCGCAACCTGGAGATGGGGGGAAGGAGGAGTTGGCAGCCCATGTGGCGCAGGTATTTCGTATCACCTCTGCTGTCTTCGCTCGGTGTGGGCTGGGCGCTTTCCGCCGGGGCATAGTGGATGGGGCGTCCGAAACCACCTTCCTTCGGGGCGGCGCCGGCCTGATCCTCTCCCTCACCTTCCCCCACGACGTGGAGATCGGTTTCGGACTCCACCAGACCGACCGTCTCTGGACCAGCTCCCTGCAGGAGCTGGGCTTACAACCATCGGGATAGCCGGTGCAAAAACAGGAATCGTTCGCCAGAAGAAACCAAGGCCCAAGCGCCGAGTCCGCCGCTGAGTCGCCTGGACCATCACGGGGGCAAGAGTTTCAGGAGCTCATCAAAGAGCTGACACGCCTCGATCGCGTCCGGGGGGGATTGCTGGTGGCGCCGGATGGATTCGTGATCGCGTCGGAACTCCCCCAAGGGCTCCCGGTGGAGCCGTTGGCAGCCCTGGCCGCGACACTGGGGCGAGAACTGGAGGTAGGAGCGGCAAGGCTCAAGCGAGGGCCGTTTCTGACGGCCCTCTTCTCGTCAGACGATGGGACACTCTTTCTGGGGGGAAGCCCGGTGGGGTTCCTCGTGGTGCTCGGTGACCGGGAGGTGAATGTGGGAACGATCCGTGTGGCGCTGCGGAAGGCCATCGATACCATCCAAAGCGCATGGGGATCGTAGCACCATGACCCTTCGTCGGGAGGACCGCCAGCAACTTGAACGCCTATTAGGGGATTTTCTCAGAGACTCGGGAGCCCTCTGCGGGGTTATTCTGGATCGGGGAGGCCGTTGCCTTACTTCTCACGGCCTGACCCATGGGCTCGACCTGACAAGCATGGCCGCCCTCGCCGCAGGGGCCTACGCATCGACGAAGGAGCTGGCCAAACTCGTCGGCGAGGCCGAATTCAGCGTTCTGTTCCAGCAGGGGAAGAAGGAGCACCTCCTCGTCTCGCTGATCGACACGGAGCACCTCCTGCTCGTGGTGTTCGATGACCGCATACCCGCGGGCCTTGTGCACTCGTGCGCCAAAGACCACGTGACCCAGCTGGCCGCCGCTCTGGAGGGGACCCGACAGCGCCAGGCATCGCCCAAACCACCTCTCTGAAGCTTCAATCGGCAGGTAGTTCTCTGAAGGCGGAGCCGGCTTCATCCACGCTCAGCGGACCACCGAGACCCAGAGGTTGCCTGGAACGGGTGCGGGCCTCGGTAAGGACGGCTTCGATCCCCCTGATCGTCTCTCTGGCAAAGAGCCGCACCATCCCCACCGTCGTGCTCTCCCCAAAGATTGCCATCAGGATGGTATGATCATCGACGGTCGAGACGTAGATATTCGCTTTCACGCCCTGGTGGAAGAGCACAGTGAACTCCGGCTCTCCCAAGAGCTGGGCCATGGCGCCAGTTGAGGCGAATGCCCCGGCGGCAAGGGCAGAGATGGAGATGGGATCGAGCGATCCAAACTTCCCGCTCATGGCCAGAGGCTGGCCGCTCCTGTCGATGAGCAGTGCTTCCGTGGCCCCCGAGTCCCTCAGAAAGTTCATCAGGATCTCATCGATCTTCGCCGCGTCGCTTTCCTCAATCACCAGATCATGTAGCCTCACGCTGCTCTCCTAATTGCTGTCCGAACTCCCTGGCGAGGACCATGCGAGAGACGGTGTTGAGGGTGTCGAACACCCCCTTGCCGTCGACCGCCACCGCCTCGAAGGACGGCACCCTCCTGGCCCGCCTGTTTAGAAGAAACTCCAAATACTCCAGCGGCGCGATCTTGTCAACATCTCGCTTATTGTACTGGAGGACATAGGGAATGTCGTCCAAAGCGTACTCGTACTCTCGCAGATTCTCCTCCAGGTTCCGGAAGCTCTCCACATTCTCATGCAGTCGATACCACTGGGAATCGGCAACGAAGACCACCCCATCCGCCCCTCGCAGGACAAGCTTCCGCGTCATATTATAGTACGTCTGCCCCGGAACGGTATAAATCTGAAATTTCGTCACGAACCCTCGCACCGTCAGAGCCGACACCGGCAGAAAGTCGAAGAAGAGCGTCCGATCATCGCCCGTGGCGAGAGACGTCATGGTCCCTTTGGCCGCGTCCGGCAAAGCGCGGTGGATGTACTGGAGGTTGGCGGTCTTCCCGGCGAGTCCCGGGCCGTAATAGACCAGCTTGAAGTAAATCGTCTTGGCGGCATGGTTAATGACTGACATGGCCCGGTCCTCAACGCGAGCCCAAGCAAGTCGCTGCACGCTCTACTTGCAGGTGCGCGAGACCCGGTTGCGCCATCCCGTTGCCGGCGGTCACAAGAATGCTGGCTCTGCCGGCCTCCTCTGCCACCAGCCGCACGATCACGCGCTGTCTCCCAATCCGAAGGACAGCCGATTGAAATGGCGCGAGTCCTCCCGGCTGACCGTTCACGCGCATGGCGCGACAGAGGTCGCGCGCAAATTTCCCGAGAGGCTGCGCCGTGGTCCCGGGAGCCAGAAAAAGATACAGCAGCGTCCCGTCTGTGGCATCACGGAGGGCTGATGGGATGACCGCGCCGAAAGCCCGCAGGGATCCGGCTAGGCGCTCCACCTGGTTCGGGACGGGGACGCCTTCGAACTCCGGAGCGTAGCGCTCCTGCGCAGCCAAGGCCCCGGAGACCGCCGTCAGATTCGGATGGTTCGCGTGATATTCGGCCGCCACCCGACGGGACAGGACCTCGAGCAGAGCTAACGAACCTTTTTGGCGGACCCCTGCCACCAGAGCAGACCCGCCTGCGCCCGCCTGCGCAAGTGAGGTCAGGACCATGGCGCCTCCGGACCCCCGAAGCGTCGCCTGATCTACAGGTGGCAGGCCTCGGCCGCCGGTCAAGAGCAGGACCAGACGGGTAGCCGCTGCAACGAGGGCTTCCTTCGCAAGACGCGGCGAGGAGACTGTAAAGAGGGTCACCTCACCTGTCACCTGGACATCGACCTTCGGTGAGCCGAGCGGAGCAAGGAGGTCGGACATTCGCTGCGCCTCTACGAACTGACGCGAAAGATGAGCGGGTCCAGCCGGTGAGACCTCCAGCTGCTCCGCGCGAACCTCGACTCGGGACCAGTATTCGGTTGCCTCAGGGATCGACCATTCGACCTCGACCGATCTGGGCGCCTCCACGGGGAGGCGAGCCTCTGACTCCTGTGCCTGTCGAGGACTCAACGACTCTGACGGAGGGATTGCTGCCTGAGCGCGATCCAAGCCCTCTGCTGGAACGTCCACCGTGGAAGCAGGATCTGAAACGGACGGCTGGAACGGCGCGGAGAACTGTTCGATCCCATAGACATCGACCGATCGAAGGGGCAAGTGTAAGGCCTCTGGGGAGAGCTGGCGTACCACCTCATCAAGTGGGAGCAGGAGCCCGCCGTTAGAGATTCGTTTCGCCATCTCCTCACCGGGGAGGGCCAAGGCGTGCTTGGGGAACTGGGCGGCTACCTCGCCCCACGGCACCCGCACAACCCCCTCCGGTAACTGCGGCAGGATGAGCCGCTGAGGGATCAACAGCAGGTTCGGTTCACGGAGGTTCGAGGCCAGCCGATCCAGGGGCAGGAGAAACGTCTCAGCAGGAAGCTGATCCGCAATCCGCTCAAAGGGGATACGGATGTCAGTGGGATCCGGCTCCGCAGGCGGCATCCGGTCTGTTCCTGTTGGCAATGTCTGTGGAGGCGGTTGATCCTTGCGCTCCTCCTCCTGCATAAGCGCCGGACCCTCGGCCCATGGGCGCTCCCCATGCGGAGCGGAGGTCAATGGTCCCTGCCCGCTCACTGCCTGTTCGACGCCCACGACCGGTTCCTCCCGGAACCACGTCTCAATCGGCAGATTGGGCTCTTCTCCAAGGATCGGGATGGAAAGCGACCGTTCCGAAGCGTCACCACCCGCAGACAGCGCCGGTTCGGGCTCGGTTGCAGCGAGCGACGCAAGCCATGCCTCGACCTTATCGTCCTTGTCCCCGGGTGGCACAAGGATCGGTCTCGCCTTCGCGATCTCCGGTGCTCTCAGTTCTTGCTGCAGAGGAGCCGGCGCCGGATCCCAAGTCGATTGGGCGGACGGAAGCGGCGCAACGGGTTTGGTCCGCGGTCGAGGCTTTTCCCGTTGGGGAACTGGAAGTGGATCGCGTGGGGGTCGAGGGAGAAGGAGATGACGGAAAGGAAGCAGCGCCAGCGGGGCCCAAATAATCTGTAAGAAAAGCGACGGAGGAACTTGCAGAAAGGCTTGGGTCAGGGCTCTCTCGAATGGGATCAGCCCGATGAAGGAATAGAGGGCTCCCGTCAGGATACCCAGTAGCGCGTGAAATGCGCACAGGACGCCGATCCCAGTGATCCGCTGCTTGATAGACGATCGCGGCAGGCACAGAAGGACGAGCAAGGCGTACACGAGGGGCGGCACCGCCGAGGCGACCGACCAGGGAACCGTGACCAGCCCGCCCGGATCGACCTCGAACCAGGCAATCGCAACCCATGGGTACAGACCGAGGGCGCCGACCACAATGACCCAGGTTAACAACTTCTTGCGGCTAGACAACAGTAGATTCCCCCATTCAGAGAGTCCGGATCAGGTCGGGAAGGCTCTTCTTCAGACTATACCGAACCTTCCCGAGTGCCATGGCATCTTGCAGGACAATGCCAACCATGGCGGCCGGTCCCACGCTTTGCAACAGGACCGTGCCTCCGTCGTACTCCAGGATCACGCCGTGGAGGTCTCCGTGGCCCAGCTCCCGACCCATCCCATCGGAAGATTCCGCCAAGCTCGAGGCCAACGCCCAGGCCATCTGCGCCTCCATCCCGCTCTCGCCTGCCGACTCAATGAGGAAGCCCTCACGGTCAAACAGCGCGGCCAAGCGAACCCCCGGCATCGCAACGAACTGTTCGAGCAACGTCCTGAGGTCAAGAGCCGCCATCGGGCCGCTGTGACCTTTGGGCGAAATCTCCCGCGGCGCCGGCTCAATCCGGCCTTCCAAGGACGCGTTGGGGACCGCAGGGGCCCCGTTGACACTGACGGCCAGAAGATCGTCCACCTTGCGCACGAGCTCTTCCGCCGAAAAAGGCTTGCGCATCACGTCGTTAGACTGCACTTCGGCAGCCCGGTTCAGCACCTTGGCGTCGACGATCCCCGAAATGAGAAGAACCGGCGTCCTGGCAAGCCGGGGATGGGTCTTCACAAATTCACAGAGCTGGTACCCGTCTTTATCAGGCATGATCACATCGCACACCACTAGGTCCGGCTCTTCACGCTCAATCTGCTCGACGGCCTCTCCGGCCGAGGCGGCGCAGAGGACCTGCACCCGTCTCGCCTCCAGGGTCCGCTGGACCACTTTCCTCACGCTCAGGCTGTCGTCTACAACCAGGACCTTCGGCATCTTACCCTGCCTCGCTCGTCGCGGGAGCGACCGCAACCTTCTGAGCGTCATGATCGGACCGCCCACACTCGTCGAGCTCGACGGCGACGGTGAGGAGCAACTGCTCCACTCTTCTGTGGATAGTCTTCGGGAACCCGGCGACCGCCAGGCCATCAAGGGGGTCAAAATGGAATCTGGCACTGACATCACGCTGTGATGCCGACACCAAGGCCGCGAAGGCCCGCTCCCCAATCGCTTTCCCGAACTCCGCATGCACGAGCCGACCGGACTCAAAGACCATAACCCCGCCACCGGTCGCGCAGGACAGCCCAAGGCATCCCGTCTTTCCCCCAGCAGCAATCACCTGAACCACCGAGGTCAGGTCCAGGACTCCCAACGAACCCTGAAAGGTCAGGCCGGAGGCCTCAACCGGAACCTTCCGGCCGGCCTGCGGACCCGAATCTGGTGGGGACGGCAGGTCCGCGAGAGGGTGATGGCGCAGGAGATGCTTCACCTGGGCCAGAACTAGAGCGGGGGCGTAGCCTTCCACGCGGGTTATGTCTAACTCATCGCCGCCGACGACCCCTGAGGTCGGCGCGGCCCCATCAGCCACGAGGAGGAATGGAATCTCCTTCGTCATCGGGTCGCTCCGCACGATCGAACAGAGCTCATAGCCGTCCATGTCCTCGATCTGCGCCCCGCTCACGATCAGGTCCGGCCGATCCCATTCCAGCATAGTCAATGCGAACGAGCCGCTGCTCGCCACGGCCACCTCGTAGCCGGCCTCGGCAAGCCTCTTCTGCAACGTCACGAGGTGACGCTGATCGGCGTCAACCAGCAGCACTTTTGACATGCAGATCCCCCAACCGGTTCAGGTCAAGGCGAGTGGCGTCGTCCGCAGACCCCTCGTCCGCTGAGGACTCGAAGCCCATCACCTGATCGAGGAGGAGTCCGAGCTCTCCCAGATCGGTCTTGACCAGCAGGCACAGCGCCGGAAACTGCACATCACCGACGCGGGCAACTCCGAGACGACGGCCAAGGTCCACCAGAGGGATCAGGCGATCCCGGTAGATCACGACCCCGAGGTTCGCCGGATCCTCGCATGGAATAGTCGTACAGGACGAGATCCGAGCAACCTCCACGACCTGGCTCGCGGACACGCTGAAGCGACGGCCCCCCAGGCTGAACGCTACGGCGTTGTGCCTCTGGACCGGTTGAGGCCGGTGGGTACGACGGCGAATCATCTCTGCCTCACGCGGCTCCAGGCGCTCCAGAGAGCGCCGGCAATGGAGCAGACGAATCCCGGACGCCAAGAATGCCGTCCACGTTGATCACCGCCACAACCCTCGAACTGATCCGAGCCAAACTACGGAACCACCGACGCTCCACCCCGGCAAAGACCTTCGGCATGGAAACGATGGCGGCTTCATCAAGACGCACCAAGCCGGTGACGGTATCGATGAGGAGCGCTGCGTTGCGTCTTTCCCCTTCCACCATCAGGATCAAGCGGTCGCGGCTCGCGAGCGGCGGCAGCCCAAAGAAGGCGCGCAGGTCGAGGATCGGGTACGACCTGCCCAAGAAGAAGACCTCCTCATCAGGCCCCACCGGCGCCGCCAACGAGTGCCTGACGTAACGCGCCTCGATGGCATAGTCGGCCCCATCCAAAGAGAACATGACATAGCGATGGGTTACGACAGGCCGCGTGCCCTTCGTCGTCAGCGCCCAACCCCGCCTAAGAGGCATACCCCGCCCTCCACCCGCCGGCGCGCCTCCAGCGCTCCAGATATCCTACCATAATCATGGGGAGCTTAAAGAGGGGGAACACGCCATCCACGCACCCCGTCTCAACGGCAGCCCGAGGCATTCCGTACACTAAAGAGGAAGCCTCGTCCTGCGCGATCACCACGCCGCCGGCCCGCTTGATCGCCTCGGCCCCGGCTGCGCCATCCCGACCCATCCCTGTCAGGACGACCCCGAGAGCCATGGACCCCGAGTGCTGCGCCACGGAGGTCATGGCCACATTCGCCGAAGGGCACTCGCCATCAACGCGCGTAGCGGGGCGCAGAACGACGCGCCCGGCCGCAGAGATGACGACATTCTGGGAACCGGGAGACACATACACCACTCCTCGCTCCAACCTTTCGCCCTCCGCCGCTTCCTTCACGGTAACGGACGAGCGGACGGCCAGCTCCTTCGCGAGTTGCGAGGTATACGGACGGCTCATGTGCTGGACGATCAGCACCGACGCCGGAAGCCCCTGGGGAACCTGCGGGACGAGATTCAGCAACGCCGCGGGCCCCCCGGTCGAGGTCGCGATAACCACGCAGGGAGTCCAGCCGCTATGGTCTCCGTTCCGCCCTCCCACCCCCGCCAGGAAAGGCGGCGTATCAGACCCGAGCGCTGTGAGGGCGCCGGAGGTCTCTGCGCGCACGCTTGCCCTCCGCGGAACCACGTTCCGAATCGGCCTGACCCGCGCCGCCGTCTTGACCTTCCGGATCAGTTCATTCCGGAGCGCCCTGAGACCGTCATCAACGCTCCCCGACGGCTTGGCGACGAAATCAATAGCGCCCAGATCGAGGGCTCGGATAGCGGCGGCAGACCCCTCACGCGTGTAGGAGCTGATCATGACGATGGGCGTGGGACGCTCGGCCATGATCCGTTCTACGGCGCACAGCCCATCCGCATGAGGCATGTTGACGTCCATCGTGACCACGTGAGGCGTCAGCGAGGCCACCGCATCGAGGGCCTCCATCCCATCCGCGGCCAGACCCACAACTTCGATCTGGGGGTCGGAGATGAGGACCCGGTGAATCACCCCGCGCATGAAGCGAGAGTCCTCCACCACCAGCACCCGGATCCGCCCTTCCGACGGCCGCCGTCCGATCATCTCGCAGCCCTGCTCAGATCTGCGACCACAAGCGATTGAGAGACCAGGGAATCGATCAGTTGTACGAAGGCGTGCTCATCCACCGGCTTGGTGACATAGTGCTTGACACCGAGCCGACGCGCGAGGTTCAGGTGCTTCTCTCCGGCGCGAGTGGTCAAGATCACCACGGGGATGTCACGGGTCAAAGGGCGCCTCCGGAGATCCTCGATGAGTTCGTAGCCGTTGATACGCGGCATCTCAAGGTCCGTGATCACCGCATCGACAGAGGTCTCCGCAAGATACTGAAGGGCCTCCGCCCCATCGTTGGCCGTGGTCACGCGGAACCCCGCCCTCTCGAGCATCTGCCCCACAAACTTCCGGACGCTTACCGAGTCGTCCACCAGCAGGACCCGGCGTCCCGCATCCGGCTGGCGCCTGGGCGGGACCGCCACGTGCTCACCCGGCGCGCGGACCATCGTCGCGCCGGCGGCGTTGGAGGCGCCATCACCCGCCTCGAGCAACCTCATCGGGTCCAGCAGGAGGATCACCCGCCCTTCGCCGGAGATGGTGGCGCCGGCAAATGGACCGACGCCCTCCAGGAACCCGCCCAAGCTCTTGATGACGATCTCCTCTTTGCCGAGTAGTTCGTCAACGACTACCGCGAGCGATTTTCCGCCGGCGCGGAGCACCACCACCGGGATCCGGACGCGCGCCTCCGACTCGGGCAAGCCCAGTAACCGGTCCATCCGGATCAAATCGATAAGCTGGTCCTCGACCCGGACCATCTCGGCCCGGCCCACCGACTGGATCTCCTCGGGACTGACCGTGAGGATGATCCTGACCGCGGCCAGCGGGATGGCCAGATCCTCGGTTCCGACGCTGACCATGAGCGCGTCGGAGATAATGATTGTCAGCGGGAGCTTGATCGTGAATCGGGTCCCAACCCCTACTTCGGACTCCACATCAATCTCACCGTTCAGGCGGCTGACGTTGGTCCGAACCACATCCATCCCGACGCCACGGCCAGAGGCGGTCGTCACGAATCGAGCAGTGCTGAACCCCTGGAGGAAGATCAGGTCCATGGCCTCCCGCTCGGAGAGCAGCGGAGCCACCTCGGCCCGCAGAAACCCTTGACTTATGGCCTGCTCCTTCAAGGCGCTCGCATCGATGCCCTGGCCGTCGTCCTCCACCTCCACATACACGAACCCCCCCTGGTGGTAGGCGCTCAGGTACACCGTGCCATGGGGGGGCTTGCCCCGAGATCGCCGATCCTCCACCGTCTCGATGCCGTGGCTGATGGCATTCTGCACCAGGTGGAGGATGGGGTCGGCGATCTGCTCAATGATGGTGTTGTCCACCTCAACCGACTCTCCGCTCACCTCCAG
>JAGWRQ010000064.1 GCA_028869615.1 Candidatus Methylomirabilota bacterium
AAATGGGGTAGTTCCTCTCGTTCTCGTGTTCTTGCTGAAAGCTAAGCGCTTCTTGTATCCGGTGCGTTGCGAACGTGAAAGGAGGGATCGACCATGATCAATCAGACGGTCAGAACGGTCACCCTGCAGCAAATGAAGCGCGAGGGGCGGAAGATCACCGTGCTGACGGCGTACGACTACCCGATGGCGCTGCTTGTTGATCGCGCCGGGATCGACCTGATCCTGGTGGGTGACTCCGGGGGGATGACCGTTCTGGGCTATGAGACAACGATCCCGGTCACCATGGATGAGATGCTCATGATGACCAAGGCGGTGACCCGTGCGGTGAAAAGAGCCATGGTGGTCGCCGACATGCCGTTCATGTCGTACGAGGCCGAACCGGCCGATGCGATCAGAAACGCCGGGCGGTTCATCAAAGAGGGCCTGGCTCACGCCGTCAAGGTCGAGCGCGGGTGGCCATCACTGCCATGCGTGAGGGCGATTGTAGATGCGGGGATTCCGGTTATGGGGCACGTCGGGCTCACCCCGCAAACGGCTGTCTTGCAGGAAGGGTTGAAGGTTCAGGGGAAAGGGCTCGACGCTGCCCGCCGCATTCTTGAGGATGCCCTGGCGCTTGAGAAGGCAGGGGTCTTCGCAATCGTGCTTGAGGCGATTCCTGGTGCGCTCGCCAGGGTCATCACCAACAGGTTGATGGTGCCCACCATCGGGATCGGCGCCGGGCCGGACTGCGACGGTCAAGTCCTGGTCCTCCACGATCTGCTTGGACTCTTCGATCGCTTCGTCCCGAAGTTCACAAAGCAGTACGCTAATCTTGCCGGGATCATCAGCGATGCGGTCAGCCGCTTCCGACAGGACGTGATCGAATGCCGATTCCCCGAGGCCGCGCATACATTCTCGATCGACCAGGAGACCGAGCGAGCGTTACTGGAGTTGTGAGCGACTGTGCAGATTATTGATGATCCGTCCACGATCCAGCGTCGGTGTGAGTCGCTTCGGCGCGAGGGGCAGACCATTGGATTGGTGCCGACGATGGGCGCCCTTCACGCGGGCCACCTCTCGCTCATGCGGAGCGCGCGAGCAGAGAACGATGTGGTGGTCGTGAGCATCTTTGTGAATTCGATCCAGTTCGGGCGAGGCGAGGATTTTGACAGCTATCCGCGGGACCTATATGGCGACGTGGCCCAGGCGGAGACGGCAGGGGTTGATCTGGTGTTCGCGCCGTCTGCAGAGGCGATCTACCCGAAGGGCTTCCGGACGTACGTCGATGTGACTGAGCTTACCGAGGGATTGTGCGGCGCATCCCGCCCGGGCCACTTTCGCGGCGTCACTACGGTCGTCGCAAAGCTGTTTAACCTTGTCAGGCCGCACCGGGCCTACTTCGGGCAGAAGGACTACCAGCAATCGGTGGTGGTGCGGCGCATGGCGGCCGATCTCAACTGTGATCTCGACATTGTGGTCTTACCGACGGTGCGTGAATCCGATGGCCTCGCGATGAGCTCCCGAAATGTTCGGTTGACGCCGCTGCAGCGACAGGCAGCATCGGTCCTCTATACGTCGCTCAATCGTGCGGAAGCGCGGGTCAGGGTTGGAGAACGCAACGCGCAGGCCATTCTCGAGGAAGTGCGCACGATGATCGAGGCCGAACCGTTGGCGCGGATCGATTATGTGGTCCTCTGTGATCCTGAGACACTGAAGCCGCTTGATCGGATTGAAGGCCCTGTACTGGCCGCGCTCGCCGTGCGATTCGGTGAGACGCGCCTCATCGATAATCTCCTGATCACGGTTCCCTGACCACACCACTCCTGCGTCGTGATCGGGTAGTTTTCGACAGCGCTACGTATTTATACCCACCAGTCAAAAATCTTTCACATTTTGCTTGACAAGGGAAACCGGGTTTTATATCGTTGCGGCACAGTGGGATAAGGTGGGATGAAATGGTATAACCTACCATAGAAAAGCGGTGCGATCCCATGTTCCGCGGAAGCTTCGAACACGCTATCGACGACAAAGGACGGCTCAGCATCCCGGCCAGATACCGCGAGATTCTTAAGCGGCGGCGAGAGCGTGAGTTGATTCTCGTTGATCCTCTCTTTGACGCCTGCATCGTCGCCTACCCGATCAAAACCTGGCAACAGATCGAGCAGAATCTCCTGAATAATGGAAACTCGGATAAGAAATTTCGGGAGTACGCTCGCCTTATTGCAGCTCATGCGGTTGAGTCGATTATCGACAGCCAGGGGCGAATCCTGATTCCTCCCCAACTCAGGGAAAAGGCGGACCTGCGCCGGGATGTCGTCATCGTCGGGGTATTGGATAAGATCGAGATCTGGAACAGAGAGCGCTGGGCATCCTTTTGCGCGCAGGAGCGAGATCCTGAGGAGTACGCCGGTAAGCTGGCGGAACTGGGGATCCGGGTATAGGCGCAAGGTGTGGGGGCGCTTTGGAAGGGGACGTGACCATCGAGGGCCGGCATCGTCCGGTCCTGCTGGAAGAGGCGCTGGCCATTCTGCAACCGCGGTCGGGTGGCCGCTACCTCGATGCGACCGTGGGATTGGGTGGGCATGCGGAAGCGATCCTGGTGGAGAGCGCGCCGGCGGGCCGTCTGTGCGGAATTGATCGTGATGCCGAGACCTTGGACATGGCCAAGGACCGCCTCAAGCGGTTCGGAAGTCGGGTCGAGTTGCGCCAGGGTGATTTCGTCAGGTTGGGTGCCATCGCCACCGAGAACGGATGGGGTCCTTTCGATGGCATCCTGTTTGATCTTGGCGTTTCATCATTCCAACTGGACAACGCTTCCAGAGGATTCAGCTTTATGAGGGACGGGCCGCTGGATATGCGGATGGATCGTCAGGGAGATGAGAAGTCGGCGACCGAGTTGCTGGCCGGGATCTCGGAGCGCGAGCTTGCGAGGATTTTGCGGGACTATGGCGAGGAGCGTTGGGCCAGGCGGATCGCGGCGCGGATTGTACAAGAGCGGCGGACGCAGCCATTCACCTCCACCGCTCAGCTCGCGCGTCTGGTAGCTGCAGCGGTGCCACGGCGTGCTTGGCCGCGACGGATCCATGTCGCGACACGAACTTTCCAGGCGTTACGCATTGCCGTGAACGATGAGTTGGGGAGACTGAGTCACGGCCTGCAGGATGCCGTTGAGTCGCTTGTCGTCGGAGGAAGGATCTGCATCATCAGTTTTCACTCTCTCGAGGATCGGATTGTGAAGGAAACGCTTCGGGGGTGGGCGCGATCGGAACCACCGCGTGTCCATCTGCTGACCAAACGGCCGGTTGCCCCAACGGAACGGGAGATTGAAACCAATCCGCGTGCCCGCAGTGCAAAGCTTCGGGCCGCGGAACGGTGTTAGAGGAGGGGACGAGATGAGGGGCCAGAGTATCGCCGCGTTGACGTCGGTTGGACGAGACCGGGCCAGCAGTCTGTTGAAACCGCGGGTTGATCAGATTCGAAGGTTCGATCTGCTCCAGTCGCTACTGCTGGGAGGGGTTGTCTTGGTCGTGATCCTGTTTTACGTCTGGCAGCACATCCAGGTGGTTCGACTCGGGTACCAGGTAGAATACCTCACGGGGGAGCGCGCCGGTCTCATGCGACAACAGAAAGAGCTGCGCCTGGAGGTCGCCCGGTTCAAGTCGCTCCGCCGCGTGGAAGAGATCGCCCGCCGCCAGCTTGGTCTCACGAGCCCAAAGTCAGGTCAGGTGATCGTGGTTGAGTCACTACTGCCCAACACAACCGGCAACGATCTTAAAGAACATTGAAATTCCTCATGTTGTTAACGGGCTTGTAAGTCAACACGAGTTTTTAAGGATTCCAACATCTTTAGAATCGGGTCCAGAGTTATGGCATGTACTTACCCTTCCTGTTGATAAAGAATAGGAGGAGGGAGAGTGAGCGCGCAACGGCTAAACGATGCAAAGCAGAAGGTCCTGGTTGTAGACGACGATTGTATGCTGCGGGAGCTGTTAACAGACTATCTTGAGCAGGTAGGCTTCGAGGTGCGAACAGCGCCGGACGGTCGCGCCGGATTGCACGCGCTGGGCGAATGCCACTTCGATCTCATCCTGACGGACTACCGAATGCCTACAATGACCGGTCTAGAGATGGCTGCATGTATCCGCAGGTCCGATGCAGTGACTCCCATCATTCTTATCACAGGCGACCTCTATACGCTTGACCCAGAGGTCATAGCGCAGGCCGGGATCACAAGGGTACTGCCAAAGCCTCTTCAGATGAATGAGCTCTTGAATAAGTGTTCACTCGTTGCTGTCCAAAACAACCCGCAACGATCTTAAGGGGTCTTGAAATTCCTTTTGTTCCGGACGGGTTTGTGGTCGAGTAGTTTTTGGAAGACGTGGATGCCGATACAGCGTCGTACTCGCGAGAGATCATCTAAGAAAGAAGAGACCGCGTCCGCGCCCGCCAAGCGCGGCCGGTTACGACGTCGCGTGATCGTGCTGTTCTGCTCGCTTGCGACAGCCCTCATAGTCGTTTCCGGCCAACTCTTTTCTCTCCAGGTGTATCAATACCCGGAGCTGATCGAGGCCGCTAATCGGCAGTCCTCGCGGCTGGTCCCATCGGTCTCCCGGCGCGGAACGATTTACGATCGCAACGGTCGGGAGCTGGCTATCAGCCTCGGGACTTCCTCAATCTTTGCTCGGCCGTCCCAAGTAGAAGATCCCGAGCGTGTTTCCGAAACCCTATCTGCCGTGCTCAGCCTGCCTGCCGAGACGATCCGTGAGCAATTACACTCAGAGAAGTCGTTTGTCTGGCTCAAGCGATCAGTCTCCCCGGATGAGGCGGAGGCGGTGACACGCCTTATGCTGAAGGGGATCGGATCCGACACGCAGAGCAAGCGATTCTATCCAAAAGCGCAACAGGCGGCCCACCTGTTGGGATTTGTCGGGACAGAGGATCGCGGGCTGGAAGGACTTGAACTGCAGTACGACGCCTACCTGGCCGGCAAGCGTAAGTGGATTGTGCGGCAACAGGATGCCAAGCGTCGACCGATCTTCAGAGAGGAAGCCGGTGAGGCGCAGGGTGCAGATCTGCATCTGACGATTGATGAGGTGATCCAATATATTGCTGAGCGGGAGCTGGAAGCGGCGGTGACCCAATCCGGTGCCCTCAGCGGTAGCGCTATCGTGATGGATCCTTTCAGCGGCGAGATCCTGGCGCTTGCCAACTACCCCACGTTTGATCCCAATGCGTATACCGAGGCGTCAGCCTTCGCTCGTCGGAATCGGGCGGTGGCCGATTACTACGAGCCGGGGTCGGCCTTTAAGGCTATTGTGGGCGCCGGTGCCCTGGAGGAGAGGCTCGTGCGACCCGAAGATCGGTTCAGCGGCGAGGGGGGCGCCATCGAGGTGGGCGGCGTCACCATTCGGGATCATGAACGATTTGAGACCCTCACGTTTGCCGAGGTGCTGGCTCACTCCAGCAATGTGGGCGCTATCAAGGTCGGGCAGCGACTGGGCAAGAGCCACTACTACGATTATATCAGCGGGTTCGGGTTCGGCAATCTCACCAAGATTGATCTGCCTGGAGAGACACCCGGTTTGATCCGGCGTCCGAAGGAGTGGTCGGCCCTCTCGCTCGCGTCGCTCTCCATTGGACAGGAGATCTCCGTAAGTCCGCTGCAGATGTTGACAGCGATGAGCGCCATCGCGAACGGCGGCATCCTGGTTCGTCCATACATCGCAAAGTCGATCGTCGCGGCGGACGGCAAAGTGGTTCGCGAGAACATGCCGATGCAGGTCAGACGAGTGATCTCGGAAGACACCGCGAAAACACTTGCGACCATTCTCAAGGGGGTCGTGACGGAAGGGACGGGAAAGGCCGCAGCCGTGGAGGGATTCGAGGCAGCCGGCAAGACCGGAACCTCCCAGAAGATAGATCGGGCCACCGGCCGTTACTCACGGCATAAGGTGGTAGCGTCATTTGTCGGGTTTGTTCCGGTCGAGCACCCTCAACTGGCCATCATCGTCGTCATCGACGAGCCGAGCACCCTTCGTTGGGGCGGATCGATTGCGGCGCCGACATTTCGGGAGATTGCTCGTGAGTCGCTGAAGCATCTCAGGACCACCCCGGTTGGCCGAGAACCGTTCCGGTTAGCGGAAGGGATCCGTCATGCAGCTTTCCGACTTAATTGATGGGGTCAAGTACCAGGTCCTCCGCGGGTCCGTCGCTGTGGAGGTCCATGCGATCCGGTACGATTCCAGACAGGTGAGGCCTGGGGATCTGTTCGTATGCATCAGGGGATTCAAGCGGGATGGCCACGACTTCATCCAAGCCGCTTGGGCAGCGGGCGCCGTTGCAGTCCTGGTAGAGCGAAACGATCTACCGAAGCAGGCGCTGCGGGGTGGGACGGTGGTGAAGGTAGCCGATGCCCGGCAGAGTCTCGCCGCCGTCGCGTGTCGATTCTACGGTCATCCCTCGCGTACGCTCACCATGGTCGGTGTGACCGGGACCAACGGCAAGACCACCACCACCCACCTGGTTGAGTCGGTGCTGCGACGCGCAGGACATCGGGTCGGACTGATCGGCACGATCGGGTATCGCTGCAACGGAGAAGAGACAGAGGCGGCTCGGACCACACCGGAATCCTGCGATCTGCAAGCGCTCCTCGGACGCATGGCGCTTCTAGGCGCCGACAGCGTTGTCATGGAGGTCTCGTCTCATGCCCTGGCCCTGCATCGCGTTGATGACTGCGAGTTTGACGTGGCCGTGTTCACGAACCTGACACAGGACCATCTGGACTTCCATGGCACCATGGAGGCGTACCGGAACGCAAAGCTGTCCCTGTTTGAAGGACTGGGTGCCGGATCAACGAAAACCACGGAGAAGGCGGCGGTGGTCAACCTGGATGATCCGGCCGCGGACCTCTTTCTCGGGGCGACGCGGGTGAGACGTTATACCTACAGCGTAGAGCGACCGGCGGATCTGTCGGCCACTGATATTGATATGGGACCGGATGGAGTCCGGTGCCGACTGCAGACCCCGTGGGGAATGGCGGCGATCCGCTCGCCGCTACTGGGACGCTACAACCTGTCTAATATCCTGGCGGCCGCCGCCACAGGGTTACATCTGGGCGCGGATCTGTCGGCGGTGGCAGACGGGATCGCCGCGCTCCACCACGTTCCGGGTCGGTGTGAGCGGGTGGAGGTGGGGCAGGAGTTCAGTGTGATGGTTGATTATGCGCATACGCCTGACGCGCTGCGACGTGTCCTCCACATGGCGCGACAGTGCTGTCCGGGACGCCTGATCGTCCTGTTCGGGTGCGGGGGAGAGCGGGATCGCGGGAAGCGCCCGATCATGGGAGAAGCGGCTCTACAGTTGGCCGACTTCACGGTGATCACCTCCGACAACCCTCGCAGTGAGGACCCTCACCAGATCATCGAGGAGGTCGAGACCGGGGCGAAAAAGGTGTGGGGTCAGGGAAAAGGCTATGTTACAATTTTAGACCGAGGAATGGCCATTCGCGAGGCCCTCTCGCTGGCGGGTAGAGGCGACATGGTAGTGATCGCGGGGAAGGGGCACGAGACCCATCAGATTCTTCGTGATCGTACGATCCCTTTTGATGACCGACTGGTAGCCCGAGAGGCGCTCCACGAGTTGGGGTTCTGCCGAGCGTGAGGGGGTGATCGATCAAACGGCCCGATTCGCTTCGGGGCGTGAGAGGCTGGTGTGCTGATTCGTGTCGGTGATCTGGACACCCATTTTAGCGTGTGGGGAGAGGGAAGGCCGGTAGTGCTCCTTCATGGATGGGGTACTTCAGCCGAGTCCTTGAGCGCCGTTGCAAAGGCGTTAGAGGATCGATTCCGGGTGTACGCCCTTGATCTGCCGGGTTTTGGCTGGACGCCGGCTGCTGCCGCAACGTGGGGGACATGGGAGTATGCGTCCTACGTCGAGGCATTCATGGATTGCGTCGGTATCCCGATGGCCAGCCTGATCGGTCATTCATTCGGCGGCCGAATCGCGCTCGCCTTGGCTGCCCGGTGGCCCGAGAGGGTCAGGAACCTTGTCCTGGTGGCCAGCGCGGGGATCCGTCCGAGACGAGGGCTCCTGTACTACGTCAAGGTCGGCGCTGTGAAGCTGGCGAAGCGGCTCTTTTCATTGCCTCTGTGGGGTAGGCTGGGCGAGCGGGTTGTTGGCGAACTCTATGGGCGAATAGGGTCACGGGACTATCGGAATGCCGGACCAATGCGCGCCACGCTGGTCAAGGTTGTGGGCGAAGATCTTCGAGGGATTTTGGCGTCTGTCCGCGTGCCTACGCTGATCATCTGGGGAGATCGGGATCAGGAGGTGCCGTTTTCCGCGATGGAGATCATGGCCCGCGGGATACAGGGCTCGCGGTTGGAGGTGCTCGAAGGGGCCGGCCATTTCCCGTTTGTCGACAGCCCGGATCGTTTTGGCCGGTTAGTGAGGGAGTTCCTGTGTCAGGACAGCCGGTGAGGCGATCGGATACGGTGCTTGGGTTTTCACTCGCAGGCCGGGCCGTAACTGGCCTTTTGCCATATATGGCGGTCGTTGTGGCGCGTCATCTGGATCTAATCTACATCACCCAGTTGGAGCGTTACAACACTGCGCGCCTGCGGGGCTGGATCGCCAGACACTGGGGCATCGTCCTGGACGGCCGAGGGGCACTGGTCCAGGTGGCGGTCTTAGGAGCCGGAATCCTTCTTGCGTGGTTGCGGCTTCCTGCCATTGCGTTTTACATCGTCTGGCTATCCGCTGGGTTATGGCTGAGAGCCCGGTGGTCATCGCTCCAGGTCAGCCAGCGACTGCAGTGGACACCCCGAACGGTGCGCTTGGCGACAGTGGCGTGCATCCTGGGGGTGGCGGCCACGCTTGTGACCTCTTGGTTGACTGCGGCCGTGCTGTCCCGGCTCATAGTCGCTCCTCGCGCCCTTCTTGTCGGCATCGGCTTGGCTGCCGGCCTTTTTGTGGTGTCCGAGATTGCAGCGAGCACGGTCCTTGTAGCAAATCTGAGCCTCACTCCGTGGGAGCGCGCGATCAATCAGCGCTTCTATGCGCAGGCGACGGCGCGCATGCGTCGGTATCCCGGGGAGGTTGTCGGGATCACAGGGAGCTACGGGAAGACCACGACCAAGTTCATCACCGCCGCGTTGCTTGAGAGGCGCTACTCGGTCTTCAAGACGCCGGACGGAGTCAATACCACGATGGGCATCGTTCGGGTTGTCCGCGAGGCGCTGCGGGACGAGCACCGCTTCTTTGTCGTCGAGGTGGCGGCATACGGCCCGGGTGAAATTAGGGAAATGTGCGAGATCCTGCGGCCCCGGCTCGGTATTCTTACGGCGATTGGGGTCCAGCACCTCGAGCGATTCGGCACGCTGGAGCGGATCGCGGAGGCGAAGTATGAGCTGATCGATTCGCTCCCACCGGATGGTTTGGCGATCATAAACGCCGACGATCCGGGCTGTCTGCGATTGGCCGAGCGCGCAAGGCGGGAAGGCCGGCGCGTACTCTTGTACGGGATCGGTGAGGACGAGAGAGCCCTGGGTGTCCGGGGAAAGGATATCAAGCTCTCCAGTAAGGGCTCGGCCTTTCGCGTGGAGACTGAGCATGGCGTCGTCATGTTCGAGACCAGGTTGCTGGGGAGCTGGAACATCGCCAATGTCCTGGGGGCGACGGCGGCGGCGTTAGAGTGCGGTGTGTCTCTGGAGGAGATTGCCGACGGCGTGAGGGCGCTTACGCCGGCCCCGAAGCGCCTGGAGGTCCGCGAAGAAGGCGGGGTCATTAAGCTGATCGATGTGGCCAACGCCAACCCGCTCGGGGCACGAATGGCCCTCGAGGTCCTCGGCCAGTTTGAGGGGGGCTCCAAGATCCTGATCACGCCGGGCTTGGTGGAGCTGGGCCAGATCGAGGCGGATGAAAATCGACGGTTGGGCCGGGCGGCGGCTGCGGTGTGCGATTACGTGGTGTTGGTCGGGCCGCAGCAGACACAACCGCTGCGGGAAGGGCTTCGCGAGGCCGGTTTTGCCGGCAGTCGAGTTCTGGTGGCTCGGCACGCCGGTGAAGTGGCCGACTACCTCAAGGCGATCGTCCACGAGGGCGATGTCCTGCTGTATGAGAATCGACTGCCGGATACCTACCTGGAGTTCGCATGAGCAGCGCCCTGACACGCATAGGGTTGATCTTCGGAAGTCGCTCGGTGGAGCGAGAGATTTCGATCATGACCGCCAGCAAGGTTTACGAAATTCTGCTCTCGTTGCAGGACCGGTTTGAGACGCTCCCGATCTTTCTGACGGCGGAGGGCACGTGGCTGACCGGTGAGGCGGTTCGGGA
>JAGWRQ010000065.1 GCA_028869615.1 Candidatus Methylomirabilota bacterium
CAAGTAGAACGTTCAAATGACAGATCTCAGCGGTGGCGCCCGATCCAGCGTCTGCCACTCGCAGAATCTGTTCTCGGAGCCCGCGAGGAAAAGGAAAGACCGCGAAATGCAGGAGTCGGAGCTTGGGCAGCGCTTGCCCGGAACCGATCTCCAGAAGGGCGGCATCGATCCCATCCGCCGACGTTCCTGACATGAGCCCGATTACGTGCACTGTGTCCCCCTTTTCGACGGCGCTTAGGGCTGGCGCTGGGCTACTCTTGCCCCTAACCTGCGACAGGCAGGGATGACTCGCTCGCGCCACCAGAGGCCGACGACATCGCGAGCCATGATCCATGAATCCCTCCATGGCCGAATCCGACTCTCGGCGTCCTCGATCCATGAGATGGGAACTTCTGCGATCCGGTAGCCGGATCGTTGGGCCCGCCAGAGGAGTTCCACATCGAAGGCGAATCCGGATATCGACTGCTGAGAGAAGAGGTCCAACGCCACCGCTGTCTTGAACGCCTTGAGGCCGCATTGGGTATCAACGATCCTGTGAACAAGCAGTGCCCGCACGAGCAGGTTGAACGCGGATGCCATCAGGCGCCGCAGGACCCTTCTTTGAACTCGCTTATCGGGAGTGGTGCGGACGCGTGACCCGATAGCGATGTCGTACCCACCGTCCAAACAGGCGAGGAGCTGATCGAGCTCTTCGATCGGAACCGAGAGGTCTGCATCGCAGAAGGCGATCTCTCCTCCATGAGCGGAGAGGACCCCGAGCTTCACCGCGGCGCCCTTGCCCGTATTGATCGGGTTCCGCAAGAGCCGAACCCAAGGATGAGCTTCTGCCAATGACTGGATCACCTGAGCGGTTCCGTCCTGGCTGCCGTCATCCACCACGATGACCTCGCAGAAATCAGGGTGCCCCTTGACGTACGCCTCAATCTTCCGAAGCGAGGGACCAATACGGTTCGCTTCATTGTAAGCGGGAATGACGATCGATAGCGATCGATCCTCCCGTGACCTGCCGGTCCCCATCAATCAATGCTCCGTCGCGATGCTGACAAGGCTAAAGAGGAGCGGCGTGCGTGCTCAGGCCGAGGACATCCTCTCGTTCCTCTACGCAGTTCGAGGCCAGGAAGACTGAAATCTCGTAGATTGGTGTCGACCCGGCCATCCTCCTCTACGTCTCGCGTGCACATCGGAGTTCGGACGTGACCTGTTCGCCGCGAACCAGGATACTTACCGTGCTTCCGTACTGCGGAAATGCCAGCCGCTCTTGCTCACAGAACAGCGATTGCGATTGCACCAGTTCGCGATATTGCTGGTGTTGCTCCTCTCCGGGCCAGTGGGAATAGTAGAAGAAGCTCCCTGGCGGGATATCGATGAAAACGATCGCCTCGCTTCGCGTCTCCTTGAGCCACTCGTCGAAAGCTATCCGGTTGGAGGCGGCGGACTCCCCGAATTTCTTGAGGCCTACGGTGAGACCTCCGCGCCGATCGGGGTAACGCTGAAGGTACGACCACGAGGCAAAGTTGTAGATCGGAACCGTCGCGAAGATCGAGACGTGTTGGGCAGCCCTGATCCTCGGGAGGTAGTAGTCTGAAAGGTCGAGGGCTGTGGCAACCTCGGGCCTTGCATCAGTGAATCCCCGCCCGGTGAATGCGAATGTTACAGGCCTCATGGCCGAAGCGGCAATCAACGCTGCGAGGATCCCAGAGGAGGCAGTGACGCCGATGAGCCGCGCGCCGGCAAACGGGTGAAGGATGGAAGCGAGCCCAATGGTTCCAGCGACCCATAGCAAGGGGATCCAGGTGTGAAGATAGCGGCTCTGGTGGTTCGGGTGTATCGTCGTTAAGATCGCCGACATACCGAGCGACAGGAAGATCAAGCGGGCGTGGGGGGTAAATCGGGACGCGCACGCAAAGGCGAAGAGTGTGAGCGAGAAGACCGCGAGCGCCGTCCAGAGGCCATCATGATACTCTGTCGCGACGGCGCGCGGATAAAACAGCAGGGTCTCCCATCCCCAGTACCCGGCCCGTTGGGTCATGTACGCGTTCGTCGGGCTCAGAAACTGCAGGAGATGTTTGAGCTTTTCGGGCCAGAGCAGCCATGCGGTGACAGGGAGGAGATGATACCGGATAAGTTGCATCCCTCGGTTTCCGACTAAGGATCGAAGGGTAAAGCGGTTGCGCCAGCAAATGACCGCAGCTCGCATGCACAGCAGAACAAAGAAGATGTACGCAAGGTTCAGAGAGGCCTTTACTTTGATCCGCTGGCCTGCCCAGAAGAATTCCCATCCGCCGGTAAGGAGGAGAAGGACTGCGACTCCGATAATCCCTGCTAAGCCCAAGCCGACCGGATGGCGGAGCTCACGCGAGAGCAGCGCCTGGAGATCCTTCTGACTCCAGTGATGCTGCAGTCTCCCGATATGCTCTCGGTACCGCGAAATCGCTTCCCACAGGAGAAGGGCAAGCATGGTGAGGGCCCAGTAGTTGTATTTCAGTAAGAACAGCGCCGTCAGGGAGCACCCTAGTAAGGCAAAGCTGCGTGAGGGGCCTGCTGCGTCGCGCCTCGAGATGTAGAGATAAAGTACCAGCAGTGACAGACACGTACCGAGACTTTCCAACATAATATCGGTTGCGTAGGTTCGGTGCGCCGGGCTTCCCAGTGCGAACAGGCCAGCCAATAGCGCGACGGCGTTCCTGTGAGACGGCGCGAGCTGTCTCGTCAGGAGGAACACCAGGATGATTGTCCCGACCCATCCGGCGAGGCTGACCAGGGCTGCCAGGTGATAGTCGAAGCCCCCTATCAGCAGGATGGGAGCGGTGAGCAGGCTGAATAACGGCGGGTAGGTTCTGGCGCGGTGGAGATCGCGGATGAAATGAATGAGGTCAAGCGATCCGAGATCCAACGCAAAGACCATACTCTGAAGAAGATGCGCGTGGCGATCGTGATGAAGGGTGGCCCACTGGCCCCGTGACATCTGAAGGTACTGGCTATACAACCTGATGGCGAGGACACTGGTCAGCACAAACAGAGCGCCGAACGCCAGTAGGTATCGAATGACACCTCCTCGGTGACTGCCAGCTTTCAGATAGTCCTGCATATGTTTATTCCTCCGTGTTCTGGGTATCGGGTTGTGGCGATCCGAGGGGCCATACGGCCGCATCCGCACCGGTACGAAACCAGTGAGAAGGTGCGGGTGCGATACGCTCAAGCGTGTCGAAACTCTTCTTGGACCTGCCGCAGCGCGGAAGGGTCGGTGAACAGGTCCACTGCAGTCATGGCCAGCGCTTTGGCTGCGAGCAGTATGGCTCGGTCGCCGGCAGGCCCACCGGCGGCTTCGGCGAAGGCGACGGAGTGGCAGACCACATCGGGTTGGTCGGTGAGCGCGATGGTGGGGTGGATCGTGGGGACCACTTGACTGACATTACCCACATCGGTGGAGCCCAACTCTTGATCCTCTGGTGTTTGCTCCACCCGCTCACCTAACGCCTCTAGGTTCGCCTGGAAGAGGGCGCCTAGCGCTCGGTTGCATTTCATCGGATGGTACACCTCGCCTTCCTCGTGGATCGCCACCGTGGCGCCTGCGGCCTTGGCTGCAGCCTCGAAGCAGGCGAGGACGCGGCGGTGCAGGTCGTGCAGATACTCAAGGTCAAGCGCTCGAATGCAAAATCTAGCGGCGGCATAGTCCGGAATGATGTTGGGCGCGCGACCACCGTCGGTGATGACTCCGTGGATCCGGGCGTCGTCTCGGAGCTGTTGGCGGAGCGCGTTGAGGTTCGTGAAGGCGAGTACTACCGCATCGAGGGCGTTGATGCCGAGGTGCGGGGCCGCCGCGGCGTGGCTCGCCTTTCCAAAGAACTCAACACGGAGCGCACGCATCGCTAACGCGTTCTTGAAGATCTCAGTCCGGTTGCTGGGGTGGACCAGGAGCGCGGCATCGATATCGGCGAAGAGACCGGCTTTGACCAGGGCAATCTTGCCTCCGCCCTTCTCTTCGGCGGGGCAGCCGACCACCAATACCTGCCCACGGAGTGCGTGTAGATACGGCTGTAAGGCCAAGGCGGCGCCAACGGAACTGGTGGCGATCAGGTTGTGGCCGCAGGCATGGCCGAGCGAGGGCAGCGCATCATATTCGGCAAGAAAGGCGATGGTGGCTGATGCGTCATCGACACCCGCCTTGGCAACGAAGGCGGTCGGCAGCTCAGCAAACCCATCGATCACCTCAAAGTCATGCGCCTTGAGGAGGGAGGTCAGGTGTCGCACCGACTCCCGCTCCTCATAGGCCAACTCCGGATGCTGGTGGAGGAAACGGCTAGTGGCGATCAGCGTACTCGACAGTCGATCGACAGCAGTGACGATCTCGTCTGTGAATGGCATCCTTAGCGCGCCCCTCTATATTCGGTCGAAGCGCGTCTCATTCATGGGGTAAGGTCGGCGACCTCACGCAACGGACGCGCAAGACCGTTTACCGGATCACAGTGAAGGTGGTCTGTTTGGTGGCTTTCATGCCATCAGCCTTCACGCTCATGACCACCCGATAGCTTCCACTCGCCGCGTTCGCGGGGAGGGTGAGCGGCTGACTGCTGGTCCAGGTTCCACCCATTCGCTGCGCTTGCAAGGTCGAGTCGCCGACCACAGAACTATTGAGGAAGATCTGCCGGCGTTCTGAGACTTGGACGGTCTGCTGAGGGTTCTGAGCGAGCAGGGCAAATCGCATGTTCAGGTTGATCGTTGCGCCAGGGCGGACCTGAGCCGGATGAGCCTCGACGGCCTCGATCCTGAGCATGGTTCCCTGTGCTGGGCTATAGTTGTAGCGCTGGGACGTTGCCACTCGATCTTGGGATCGAGCCTCTATCACATTGCCAATGACGCCGCCTGTGAGGCCCCCCACAAGACCGCCCAACAGCGTCCCGGCAGCGTTGCCGAAGATCAGCCCTCCGGTCAACAGGCCGGCAGCAGTCCCGATGCCGGCGCCAAGGGCCGTCTCGGGATGCGCCTTGACCTGCTCTTCGATAGCTGTGCAGCCAAGCGTGCCACCTGCGACCAAGAACAGACACAGCAACAACGCCACCCCTTGCTTGAGAGAAAGCGTCATCTGCATCGTTTCCTCCTTTCAGCGTGAAAGTGGATTCCGTTTTGCGTCCTCATCCTAGCATTCGCGTTATGACCCAGTCAATGAGTCCGAAAGTCTTCCGCCCACGTCATTGCGAGGGAGCGTAGACCGAAGCAATCCCACCGTTCTTCGCACCCTCAAGTACGATGAGATTGCCACGCTCCCTTCGGTCGCTCACAACGACGAGCCAGTGAGGGGTAGACTATCGCGACAAACTTTCATGCTCATGGGCGTGCCACCGACACATGCGGTATTGGTCCTAGCGTCTCACCTCTTTCCGCAATGCCGCTGAGGCGCAGGTCCGAGTCGTAGCATCGAACCCCGAGTTGCGCTGCCCTAGTTGTGGCGGCTCTTGAGGCTGTGCTATAGTGTTACCACTTCACTTGTACCCTAGCTGCGTACATCGTGATGCGTAGCCGATGAGCGGCAGACGAAAGGATGGTGAGGATGAAACGAACTTTGGCAGCGATATTTGTCTTAGCAGTGCTGGTGGATCGTTCGGTGACCGTAGCCTTCGCCGGGGACGAGGCTGTTGCAGGGACGGCGGCTCAGAAGGTGGTCCGCGGGGTAGCCAACACGGGACTTGGCGTTATCGCAGAGGTACCGAAGACGATCTACTACGACACGCTTGAGGACGGACCGTTGTACGGTCTGACGGTCGGAGTCCTGGAGGGATTGAGCTGGGGGATTGCGCGAACGCTTACCGGGGTGTACGAGGTCGTCACCTTCCCCTTCCCGATCCCGGAAGGGTATCGTCCGATCTACCAACCTCACTATCCTGTCGAAGCCGGGAAGACCGATCTCGCCGATTGAACGGACCGGCATCTACTTGAAGTCCCCTTCGGAAAGCTGAAGCCGAAAGCTTCGATCTCGTGGGTCGATCTGGATCTGCCGTTCGTACCGCCCGGAAGGCGCCACTCCTACAGTAGTTTCCGCGGTCGGCCTGGCAACGATTCGGTGTGGCCCGGCAACCAGCGCGAGTTGACGCGATTCGCCCGGTCGAAGCGTAAGCAGTGGTGGAATTCCGGCGATGGCTGGGTCACCGTCCAGATAGACATCGACGGTCCATTTGGTGGCGTTGACCAGCATCCCTGGCGTTCGGGGCACGTTCACAGCCGGTGGCGGACCCTGCCATGCAACTGGCATGGGTGGGGGACAGAAGCGCCACCCCTCCATGGCCTCGATGGCCTGCTCATGTTGAATGCCGGCCTCGGAGATGCCCAGGGTGATGATGCCGAGGAAAAACCGTGCGGCATACTTCGAGTCACGAGTCCCGACCGAATCACACGGACGAACCGCAAGGCTGGCGCATCCCGAAAGGGCGATTGTCAGGGCGACAAACGCGAGTGCGCGTTTCACAGTGACCTCCTGGTTACGACGTTACGACTTGCCTGCCGAGCGACACCTTGCAGGATGGCCAGCGCCGGCTACTCACCTTAATAGCCGTAATAACCACAATCGTAGCGGTAGTATCCGAAGACCCAGTTACCATAGCCATCATAGTACCCGGGGACCCAGACCCGTGCGCATGGAGGATAGGCTCGGTAATACGGAACCGGCGGATAGTACACAGGGGGCGGATAGGGGTAGACATACGCGGGGTAGGGCGCCAGGGGAACCGCCAGATTCAGGCCAAAGGAGAAGTGTGTCCTCGCCGATGCAGGCTCCGCCGCAAGGAGGACAAGACCGGTCACAAGCAGGACGCCGATCACCAGCGCAACCAAGTTCCTCTTTGCAACTTTCATCTTATCCACCTCCTCTCACATTTTAAACTACGTGTCACTGCTTTTATGGTAACATGCGCCATCTGAATTTTGGAGGATGGCAATCTCACCGCGGTGCCACGTGAGTCGCCGCGGCGCCATACGATGAATACCTAACGAAGCCGCATCATCCTTATGATACCTACACTGTACGTAACAAGCTCCGCATAGCCTTTCCGATCTATTTGATGCTTCGTCGAGGCTTCGCGTTTAGCGGTCTAATTGAATGGTTGCGTTGGAGGGGGATCGATGGTTCACGCCTATGTCTTCATCACGACGAGCAAGGCCAGGGAGCAAGAGGTGGCGGATACAATCAGGGAACTACACATGGTCAAGTTTGCGCACATTGTCACCGGCAACATCGATGTCGTCGCCTTTATCGAAGCCCCGGATCTCAGCGCCTTATGGGATACGGTGAATCATATTCAGGCGCTACCGGCGGTGACACGAACCACCACCAGCCTGGTGGTCGAACCTGTGTAGTGGTTCCGGTCTCAGGCGAAGCCGGCCAGCAAAGCAGCCGATGCTGCAGTCGCCGCAGCCACCTGCCAAAGAAAACGAAGATTAAGGGTGTCGAGGGTGTCCGTAGGCAGGTGGTAATGTGGGTTGCGCAGGAAGGCGGTATCAGTGATCATCACAGCCGGGTAACCGGCGTCCCAGAATGGCGCATGATCGCTCTGGCGCACGAGCGGCAGGTTCTCCCCGTTTCCCTCTACGACGAAAGCCTGTACAGGCAGCGAGGGGGTAACCAAGGCCGCCGCCCCTTTGAAAAGGGACACAAGCCCCTCCGATCGTCGATTTCCCACCACGCCGATGAAATCCCCCGCCGCGGGCGCCTGGATTCCTGGGGGCGCAGTCTGAGTTGGGCCGGTATAGCCGATCATCTCCAGGTCGAAGACGCCGACAATCGGCGCGCCACACGCCTTGGCCTGTTCCACATAGTACAGGCTGCCTGGGTTTCCATACTCTTCGAGGGCGAAGGCGATAAAGACCAAGTCATGCTTGAATCGGTGGCAGGCCAGGGCTCCGGCTACCTCGAGCAGTCCGGCTACCCCACTTGCATTGTCGTCGGCCCCAGGACTATTCGGCACGGTGTCGTAGTGGGCGACTACCAGCACCTGCCCATTACGGAACGATCCCAGGCGCGACGCGATCAGATTCCGGTACCAACGACCCTCGCACCTGAATCGCTCTTCGACGAGTTGGAGAGCAAATCCCCTGAAAGCCTCCGCGATGACGTCGGCAGCGGCTTCCATGCCGGCATGCCCGCCAAACGGGTCCCTTGGTCCAACAAGCCGCTCGAGGTGTGTCCGTACCCCGCTTTCGGAGATCGTTTCGACGATCTGACGGAGTAGAGGATCGACGCGCTTCACGTACGAGGCGCCTTGGAGAGCTGGGCGCCGAAAGGATCACCGGGGCAGGTGGTTAGAGTTCGCGCCATCCAGTGCCTTGTTGTTGGCGTAGATCGGGACACCGGCCCGCAGCGCGAGGGCAATGGCGTCGCTAGGTCGGCTGTCGATTGTAATCTCTTTGCCATCGGTCTCGATATAGAGGGTGGCATAGTAGATATTGTCCTTAAAGTCGCTGATAATGACCCGCCGTAGGTGAGAACGAAAGGTCGCCAGGAGGGACAGGGTCAGATCGTGGGTCAAAGGGCGGAGCGGTTTGAGTTGCTGCAGAGGAACCGCGATGCTTTGGGCCTCAAAAGGTCCGACGAAGAGTGTGAGTTCGCGCTTCTCCCCTTTGCCGCGAAGGAGTACGGCGGTCTGGTCGCTTTCTTGAGCGGCGGTCACGCCCAGCACCTCCATTTCGTATAAGCCCTTTGGCTCTTCGGCTCGCGCGGCAGTCCAGGGGACGAGGAGCAAACCGCCAAGAAAGGACGCGAACGCAATCGTCAGATGTGGTGCGGAATAACGTCGCTGATTATTCATTCAGACAGCGAACGAGGCGCCAGCCATTCAGGAGGTTCACGCGGTGCAACTGCTCGGGGTGAAGTTGCGCTTCCTTCAGGACTGGCATCAGTTTCAGGTCGGTCTTGAAGCCGAGCCTGGTACACAAGGGGGCGACTAGCTCCTCCAGGGTGCCGACAACCGGATTTTCACTCTTAAAGTGATTCAAGATCACGATATGCCCTTTCTTCTTGCACACTCGCTTGATCTCTCGGAGTACCTGAACGGGTTCCGGAACCGCGCTGATTACGTACGTGGCCAGCACATGGTCGAAGTGTTGGTCCGGGAACTCCAGTTTCGACGCGTCCATCTCCTGAATGGTCACGTTGTCCATCCCGTATTCGTTCACCTTGTCCCTGGCTTTGCTTAACATCTGCGAGGAGAGATCGATTCCAACGAGGTGACAATCCTGTGGGTAGAGCGGGAGGTTCAACCCTGTGCCAATCCCCACCTCGAGCACGAGGTCGTTTGGTTGGATCCCGAGAAGCTGTATCGCGGCGACTCGTCCCGGATGAAAAATCTTGTCGAAGAGGAGGTCGTACATGGGGGACAAGATGGCGTAGGCTCGCGTAATCTGCTTATAGTCTAGGACAACCATTCAACCCTCCGATGACCGTGTTCCAGTTCGCTCATCCGCCAAGAGAATACGCTTCACTAAATGTCGCATTATACTCTACCGAGGCTGCTGCGAAAACAGTTTTTCATCAAAGTCTACCGGCAGCCGGACTGCCCGCCCCTGGATGTCCCGGTATAACAGATACCCGTGCTGCCGGCCGAAGTCGTAGAGCCGCTTGGTCAGGAGGACGTCCTGTTTGCAGTATTCGATGACTCGCTCGATCTCTCCCGCCTTATACCAAGCCAGGCTCTGCAGGCCGTCCGCCGACTTCCGCTCTCCAAGGGTCTCTTGGGCCAGATGATCCAGTTTCAGTCGGAACCCTAGCCTTCGGTGGATACACTCGAGGATGTCCAGGGCGGGTAGGGCGTTCCAGTCGAGGTCGGCATAGGCCCGCAGCACATCGAAGTCGAAACGCCGGAGATTGAATCCGACAATCAGACGTGCGTGGACCAAGTCGCTGATGAGGGCATCAGCCTGCCGCTCGGTGTAGACCCTGAACTCGGCGCGATCAAGGTCGTAGACGACGCCAACGGCGAGACCCATCCGATGCCGGTATTCCCACCCGCCAACATCGTCGGCGCTCCGCTGCGTCTCAAGGTCAAAGACGAGAGCATGGGGCATCATCGCAGTACTCTCCGACCCTTCCTTCTCCTGCGGGCATGATGGGGCAGGTCAGGGTTGCTCAACAAAAGCTGGGGCGGGTCCGCTCGGAGTTTCTCGCGTCGGGACGCAGGCGTGTCCCCGTCGAGTATGGCGGCGTCGATGCCTTGATCAGGAGGAAGCAGGATCTGCAACATCTTGATGGGTGGAGGCGAGGGGGATCGCCCAGCCGGATGTGCCTTCACAGGTCGCATCATGCTTAGGCGCTT
>JAGWRQ010000066.1 GCA_028869615.1 Candidatus Methylomirabilota bacterium
CCACTACGGTTCGGGAATTTGTCATACTGGGGCTCGTGGGCACTCGACTCGGCACAAAAAAAGAGGAAATGGAGCGCCTCGAGTGGGCGCTCTACAAGGTCGGTCTGGAGGGGATGGCGCGACGCAACTACTGGTCCCTTTCGGGCGGACAACAACAACGGGCGCTGGTGGCTCGAGCCCTCGTGCGACGACCCGACCTGCTGATCCTCGATGAACCGACCAATGGCCTTGACCTCTCGACGGAAGACGCGTTCCTGCGATTACTCGCCGGCCTGAACCGGGAGGAGCATCTGACCCTCTTCTTCGTCACCCACGATATCGCCATCGCTGCCCGATATGCCACGCACCTAGCTCTCTTCCGTTCGGGCAGTGTCGAGTCCGGACCGCGTGAGCAACTGCTCAACCGGGACGTCCTCGAACGGGTGTACGGGGTGGGCGTGGAGGTCACGCGCGATCCGTCGGGCACTGTCGCAGTCCAGGTCTACCTTCCGGGAGAACATCCGTGATTGGGGAGTTCCTCTCATCATGGCCTCTGTTTCAGAACACGTATCTCGTCGGTTGGTCGATCGCCCTGTTGCTTTCGTTGGTGGGGGTGCTGGCGGTGGCCCGCGACCAGATCTTCGTCGGCGCGGCCATGTCGCAGGCCTCAACGCTCGGTATCGCCTTGGCGATGTGGATCGGGGCATGGATCGCTCCCGCCACGCTCCCCTGGTTTCACTCGGACGAATTCCTGTCCGCCATGGCCGTAGCGTTCTCCCTGGTCGCCGCGCTCATCACAGGGGGCTGGGCGGAAGCGGATCGGGAAAGCCACGAGGCGATCACGGGTTGGGTATTTCTGCTGTCGGCCAGCCTCTCTATTCTCATCGTCTCCCGCAGCCCGCACGGTCTGGAGGAGATTCACCGGCTGCTCTCCTCGAGCATCATCGGCGCGACCCGCGCGGACGTCTGGGGCTTCAGCGCGCTCGCCGCCATGACCGCTCTTTTCCTCGCGGCCACCCATCGGCGCACCCTGCTCTTCCTCATGGACCCCGCTATGGCGGCCGCGGTAGGGATGCATACCAGCCGGTGGGCCGCGATCATCTCCACGTTACTTGGTCTCGCCGTAGGGTTATCCATCCGATCCGCCGGGATGTTGTATACGTTTGGGTGCCTGGTACTCCCCGCCCTCGTCGCGAAGAACGTCTGCCGAGAGGTTGGCCCGATGTTCCTGGTGGCCCCTGTTGTTGCCGTCCTGACGGGCGCGATCGCGTTCGTGCTCGCGAACCATTACGATTATCCCCCGGCGCAAATGACGGTTGCGCTGCTGAGCCTGCTGCTCACAATCGCGTGGCTCTTCCGACGGCTGCGTCAGGTAAACGGGATGTTCTGAGCGCGATTACAAAATCGTTGTTCGCCCAGGGAGAACTTTAGACTACAATAGTCTATAGGTCCCGTCGTACGTCGCAACAATGGAAGTCATTACCGCGAAAGCGGGAATCCAGAAAGGCACTGGATTCCGGGTCAAGCCCGGAATGACAAACTGCCTGAGACGTATGTCGCCATGTATAGAACCAGCATCTCTGAGTGTACGACAGTTGGGCTGATTGGAACGAGAAGCGCAAGGCTCGATACTGACAACTCCATCAACCAAGCATCAAAGGAGGTTACGATGGTCAAGATCGGATCAAAGGCGCCGGATTTCACCGCCAATACTACCAAGGGTCCCATTACCCTCTCGCAGTTCCGCGGCAAGTGGGTCCTGCTCTTCGCCCACCCCGCCGACTTTACGCCGGTCTGTACGACGGAGTTCATCCAGTTCGCCAAGCGATACAAGGAGTTCAAAGACCTGAACTGCGAGGTAATCGGTCTGAGCGTAGACAGTATCTACTCACACATCGAGTGGCTCCGCCATATGGAGGAGAGCGCCAAGGTCAAGATCGATTTTCCAGTGGTCGCCGACCCCGAGAAGAAGGTGGCCAACGACTACGATCTGATCAACCCCGAGGTCGGCCTCACCGTCCGCGGCGTCTTCTTCATCGATCCCGAGGGGTTCGTCCGTTTCGCCATGTACTATCCGATCCCGTTCGGGCGAAACATCGACGAGATCTTACGGAGCCTGAAGGCGCTGCAAACCGTGGACAAGTACGGGGTCGCCTGCCCGGTCGACTGGCAGCCAGGCCAGGATGTGATCGTGCCGCCGCCGCAGACGATCGACGAGGCCGACAAGCGCGCCAAGGCGGGCGCCGATCGCTGGTACATAACGCGGAAAAAGCTCTAGCGGCATTCCGTTCGTGGTGAGCTGGTCGAACCATGAACGGAACCAGTCAAAATACCTCACCCTTCGACAGGCTCAGGGTGAACGGTGAATGTAAAGAAGCAGTAGACCCGTTACGCTGGCTATTCCCCAATCATAGTCGAGGACAGGCCGATGCAGCGCATTGTGGTTCGCGCGCTTACGTGTAGCGCGGATATCATCACCTACTTGAAGGGTGCCCTCCGAATTCATGCCGAGGAGCTTCAGCCAGGCGAGCGGGTGGAATTCGCGTTTGACGCCGATCGATTCCCATTTGCGACCGCGATCTTCGAATCGCTGCTGGCCGGCGTCGACTTGCAACTCCTCTCAGCCCGCGAGGAGGATGGCATCCGAGTTCTTGAGGTCGAGAAGCGGCAGCGTGGAAGCTCATAGGGAGCCTCGGTGACCAAACCGAAGAGCAACTGGCAGATAGAAACGAAGCTCTGGCAGGTTGCGATCTTGCGCATCTTTTTCGGCTACTACTTTTTCCAGGATGGTCTCGGGAAGTTGACCGGCGGTTTTACCGGTCCGGGCGCGCTAGAGAAGTGGCTTGCGGCCAAAGCCACCGGGGCGTTCAGCTGGTATAAGCCGTTCCTGACCGGCGTGGTCATTCCCTATCATCAGCTCTTTGCCGGGCTGATCACCTGGGGGATGATCCTGGCCGGCTTGGCACTTCTATTTGGGCTCTTGACGCGTCCGGCTGCGCTGGCAGGAATCTTCATGACGCTCAATTTCTATCTGGCCAAGGGAGGCGGGTCGCCGGCTACCACTTCGGACCAGGCGTTTATGGCCGGGCTGCTGGTGGTCTTCTTCACGCGGGCTGGCCGCTCGTTTGGACTCGATCGCTGGTTAGCCCGACTCCATCCAGAGTCCCCGCTCTGGTAGGTCACCCAATGGGATCCTTCAGTATGAGCGGCGCATGACCTATTCCCAGGCGATTACCTATCTCTACGGACTCCAACGTTACGGCGTGAAGCTGGGTATCGAGAATATCCAGCGACTTCTTGGGGCAGTTGGCGATCCGCACCGTCAGTTTCCATCCGTCCTGATTGGCGGAACCAACGGCAAAGGGTCTACCGCCGCATTTCTCTCGTCAATCCTGGGGGCTGCCGGCTATCGGGTCGGGCTCTACACCTCCCCGCATCTGCTGGAGTTCACCGAACGGATCCAGGTGGACGGACAGGCCATCGCGGGGACCGATGTCGCCGCCCTCGTCGATGAACTCCGTGCTGTCATCGCTAATTTCTTCCCCGTTCCCTACAGGTCCCATCCCACCTTCTTCGAGGTCACGACCGCTCTTGCCTTCCTCCACTTCGTTCGCAGTAAGGTGGACTACGCGGTTGTGGAAGTCGGGATGGGAGGCCGGTTCGATGCAACCAATATTCTCGACGCCCAGGTGGCGGTCATCACCAATATCGCCTTGGAGCACGAGGAGTATCTGGGAAAGACGCTGGGGGCGATCGCCGCAGAGAAGGCGGGGATCATCAAGGAGGCAACGCGTGTCGTCACTGCCGTCAATGCCTCTGAGGCCATGGCTGTCATCACCGACGTCTGTCGACAGCGGGGCGCGACCCTTGTCGATGTCCGGAGCACATACGACTGGCAGATTCACCGATCGGATCTCTCCGGTCAGCAATTCAGCGTCGGCGAAAAAGGGCGGCCCACCGAAACCCTCGACATCGGTCTGCTCGGCCGGCATCAGGTGATCAATGCGGTCGCTGCCCTTGCAGCGATTCGACTTCTTCGGACTGCCGGCGCGACCATTTCGGAAAATTCGATTCGCAAAGGGTTACGCCGAGCACAATGGCCTGGCCGTCTCCAGCTTTTTCCCGGCCGGCCTCTTATCATCCTGGATGGCGCACACAATCCGGCCGGCGCGATCGCGCTGCGGGCTTTTCTGGAGGAGCAACGGTTTGCCGGTCATCTGACGCTGGTGTTCGGCGTGCTTCAGGATAAGAACTGGATCGCGATGCTGCAAGAGTTGGCGCCGTTGGCCAAGCGGGTCGTCCTCACGCGTCCGGAGAGCGAGCGCGCCGCCGATCCGCGCCACCTGCAGGAGGCCGAACGTTTCTGTCCAAAGCTTGAGATCGTGGAAGACGTGGCCGAGGCGATCGCACTGGCCGAGGCAGTCACCGATCCGGAGGATGCCGTTGTCGTCACCGGTTCACTCTTTGTCATCTCGGCCGCCCTGCGCGCGCTCAGGGCACAGGGAACACGAACGTGAGACACCATCCCGCCCTCATTGCGAGCGCAGCGAAGCAATCTCGCCGTTCTGCACCAAGATTGCCGCGCACCCTTCGGGTGCTCGCAATGACAGATAAACGACCGGGCTGCGTCGTCAATCTCTATCCCTGAGTCTGCACCATCGATTGTGCAGCCATTGGCGCGTGTGGTAGCATCGTGATCAGGTGAGGTGTAATCGAGACATGGTGAAAGGCCATCAGCGCATGAACGAGCTGTGCACGGTAATCTTGGCTGCCGGCCAGGGAACCAGGATGCGCTCGAAGCTCCCAAAGGTGCTGCATCCGGTGGCCGGTCTGCCGATGATCGCCTACGTCATCGAAGCGTGCCGTCCCCTCCAGGCTAAGCGAACTCTCGTGATCGCCGGCTACCAGGCCGATAGAGTGAGAGAGGCGCTGGCGGGCGAGACGGTCGAATTCGTCTCTCAGCCTGACCAGCGAGGGACGGCTCATGCCCTCTTGCAGGCCAGGGAGGCTCTTGCCGGTTTCAATGGCGATCTCCTGGTCGTATCGGGGGATACGCCGCTCCTTACCTCACAGACCCTTGACGGCCTCCTGCGGTTACACCGCAAGACCCGCGCGCTGGCTACGGTGCTCACGGCTGAAGCGCCCGACCCGACTGGTTACGGGCGGGTGATACGATCCGCGACAGGCGAACTTCTGCGGATCGTTGAGGAACTGGAGGCCACGCCGCAGGAGCGGCAAGTCCACGAAACGAACGCCGGGGTTTATTGCTTTGCCGCGCAAGCGTTCTTCAAGGCTCTCCAGGCGATCCGTCCGTCCGCCGTCAAGGGCGAACTGTATCTCCCGGACGCCATCGCGCTGCTGCGGGACCGCGACGGGGGCGTACAGGCGTACCGAGCGCCTGACCCCGACGAGGTGCGAGGAGTCAACACCCGCGCCGAACTGGCCGAGGTCCATCGCCTCCTCTGGCGAAAGGCCGCCCTGCGGCTGCTCGCCGAAGGGGTCACCCTCCTCGACCCCGAGCGCGCCTACATCGGGCCGCTGGTCAGGATCGGTCCCGATTCGATCCTCTACCCGAACGTCACCCTCGAAGGGCAGACTGTGATCGGAGAAGGGACAACGATCTACTCGGGTTGCCGGATCCGTGATTCGACAATCGGCGATGATACCGTGATCCTGGATGGGTGCATTATCCAGGAGAGTCAGATTGGAGACGGGTGTCAGGTCGGACCCTACGCGCACCTGAGGCCCCTGGCTCAGCTCCGACAACACGCCAAGGTGGGCAACTTCGTGGAGGTCAAGAAGTCGGTCGTGGGTGAAGGGTCCAAGGTTCCACACCTAAGCTACATCGGCGACACCACCATCGGGGAGCGGGTCAACGTCGGCGCCGGAACGATTACCTGTAACTATGACGGCTTTACCAAGCATCAGACGGTGATCGAGGACGACGTATTTGTGGGCAGTAACGCGATCCTTGTAGCGCCGGTCTCGGTAGGCCGCGGCGCCATTATCGCCGCCGGATCGACCATTACCGAGGACGTGCCGCCCGATGCGCTGGCGTTGGGACGGGCGCAGCAGGTTAATAAAAGCGGCTCCGCCGCCGTATTTCGGTCCAAACATCGGAAAGGGTAAAGCAATGTGCGGGATCGTGGGGTATGTCGGACACAAGAAGGTCGTCCCGGTCCTCTTGGAGGGATTGAAGCGGCTCGAATACCGGGGCTACGACTCGGCCGGCCTGGCGATCATCCAACAGAATCGCATCGTTGTCTATCGCAGCGTGGGTAAGATCAAGGAGCTGGAAAATGCCCTGTGGGGTCGCGACCTCTCCGGCGAGGTCGGGCTTGGCCATACCCGCTGGGCCACCCATGGCCGGCCCACTGAAGAGAACGCCCATCCCCACAGCGATTGCACCGGCGATCTCGTCGTCGTTCACAACGGCATTATCGAGAACTATCTGGCCCTCAAGGAGAAGCTCCAGCAAGAGGACCACCACTTCACGTCGGAGACCGATACCGAGGTTCTCGCCCACCTGATCGAAACGCAACTTCGGGATACGACCGATCTGGAGATAGCTGTCCGCCGGGCTCTCGCCGGCGTTGTCGGCTCCTATGCCTTGGGGGTTCTCTGGAGGGGCGATCCGCACAGGATTGTGGCGGCCAGGAGCGGCAGCCCCCTGGTGGTGGGGCTGGGTGATGGCGAGTTTTTCATCGCCTCCGACATCCCCGCCATTCTCTCCCACACTCGGGACGTCCTCTTTTTGGACGACGAGGAGGTGGTGGCCCTCTCTCGTGACGGTGTGAACGTCACAACCTTGACGGGAGAGCCGGTACAAAAGAAGGTCGAAAAAATCTTCTGGACTCCCATGATGGCTGAGAAGAGCGGGTACAAACACTTCATGCTGAAGGAGATCTATGAGCAACCCCGAGCGATCCGAGACACCATTCGCGGTCGTTTTTCGCTGGAAGGCGGTCATCTGTACCTGGAAGGACTCCAGGCGGTTCAGGACACACTATCAACGATCGATCGGATCCTCTTAGTCGCCTGCGGAACCTCCTGGCATGCCGGGCTGGTCGGTAAGTTCCTTATCGAGGATCTGGCGCGTATTCCGGTCGAGGTTGACTACGGCTCTGAATTCCGGTACCGCGATCCGATCCTGGATGAGCGAACGCTGGTCATTGCAATCAGCCAATCCGGTGAAACGCTGGATACGCTGGTGTCAATGCGAGAAGCCCGTCGCCGCGGTTGCAAGTCCCTCGCCATCTGCAACGTGGTCGGCTCTACACTCAGCCGTGAAAGTGATGGGGTCCTGTACACCCACGCGGGTCCGGAGATCGGCGTCGCCTCGACGAAGGCGTTCACCTCTCAACTGGCAGCCCTCTACCTGCTGGCGCTGGCCCTGGGTCGAGCCAAAGGGCGTCTCGACGCGGCAAGAACCCAGGAATTGCTCGGCGAACTGATCCACTTGCCACAACAGATGGAGCAGGTACTCTCCCTCGGGCCCGCACTGGAAGAACTGGCCGGGCACTTCCACGCCGCCTCGAATTTCCTCTATCTGGGTCGCGGCATCAACTACCCTATCGCGCTGGAGGGAGCCCTGAAGCTCAAGGAGATCTCCTACATCCACGCCGAGGGGTACCCGGCCGGCGAGATGAAACACGGACCCATTGCTCTGATCTCTGAAGAGATACCGGTAGTCTTTCTCGCGCCAAAGGACCGGACCTTCGAGAAGGTATTGGGCAATATCGAGGAAGTGAAGACGCGCAACGGGATCGTCATCGCCCTCTCCGACGAGACCGATTCCCGCCTCATGGCTAAGGCCGACCATCTGATCAATATCCCTCATACCTCCCCTCACCTGATGCCCCTGCTTCTTGTCGTCCCGCTGCAACTCCTGGCCTACCACATCGCCGTACGGAAGGGGTGCGACGTGGATCAGCCCCGCAACCTCGCCAAGAGCGTAACCGTCGAATAGCCGGAGGAGCTTGAAGTACGGAGGGCGGGAGACTATCCCTTCCGGGTGAGCTTACGGAGCAGCCAGAGGAGCGGGTCGTAGCAATCGTCCACGACGCGCTCCTTCAGCGGGATGATGGCGTTGTCGGTGATCCGGATCTGCTCGGGACAGACCTCGGTACAGCACTTGGTAATGTTGCAGTAGCCAATCCCGGCTTTCGCCCGCAGCATCTCCGTGCGCGAGTGGGTGTCCAACGGATGCATCTCCAGCGCCGCAAGCCGAACAAAGAAGCGTGGCCCGGCGAAGTGCGGCTTGTTCTCTTCGTGGTCGCGGATGACGTGACACACATTCTGACAGAGAAAGCACTCGATGCACTTATGGAACTCCTGGACCCGCTCGACGTCCGCCTGCATCATCCGATAGGCGCCATCGGGATCGGGCGGTCTCGGCCTGAGGGCGGGGATCGTCTTGGCGACCTCATAATTGAAGGCGACGTCGGTCACCAGGTCCCGGACGATCGGAAAGGCCTTCATGGGGGCGACGGTAATCGGTTCACCGGAAGAAAACAGGCTCATCTGGGTCATGCACATGAGCCGTGGCCGGCCGTTGATCTCGGCGCTGCACGAGCCGCACTTGCCGGCCTTGCAGTTCCATCGAACCGCCAGATCGGGCGCCTGCGTCGCCTGCAGGCGGTGGATCACATCGAGCAGCACCATCCCCTCCTCGGCCTCAACCCGGTACTCCGCGTAACCTCCGGCCCTCGTGTCGCCCCGGAAAAGCTGCAGCATGATGACCGGCATTACCCCTTCTCCTTGATAAGCCGCCTGAGTTCCTCTGGCATCTCGATGATCGGCCTCAGGGCCGTGATGATCGTCGCGTCGCGTTTGCACACGACTATGTTTACTGAAGCGAAGCGTGGATCTGTGGACGGGTAGTCGTCCCGCGCGTGCCCGCCACGGCTCTCCTTGCGTTCTATCGCCGCTCGCGTCACGCATTCCGCGACGGTGAGCAACGCGCGCAGATCCAATGCCGTATGCCAGCCGGGATTGTATGGACGGCTGCCCTCAACGCGAACCTGCGGCAGTCGCTGCCGGTAAGCCCCAAGCCGTACCAGCGCCTCCTGCAGCTCTGTTTCCGTCCGGATGATCCCCACCAGCAACTGCATCGTCTCTTGCAGCTCAGCCTGCAAGGCGTAGGGATTCTCGGCACCCTGGCTTTCAAATGGCCTCAGGGCCTCGCGCGCGCTTGCGTCAAGCTGACGCTCATCCACCGTCGCTATACCGGAGAGACTTTTCGCGTACAGCGCCGCAGACCGACCCGCGCGCCGGCCAAAGACCAGGAGATCAGACAGGGCGTTGCCGCCAAGGCGGTTGCCGCCGTGCAGGCCCCCCGCAACCTCGCCGGCTGCGTACAGGCCGGGTACCGCCGTCGCTGCCGTCTCCGCATCAACCCGGATTCCCCCATTCATGTAATGAGCGGTCGGTCCGACCTCCATCGGCTCTTTCGTGATGTCTACGCCGGCCAGCTCCTTGAACTGGTGATACATCGAGGGCAGACGCCGCATGATGTAGTCCGCGGGCCGCCTCGAGGCAATGTCGAGAAAGACCCCGCCGTGCGGGCTCCCGCGTCCGGCTTTCACCTCTGCGTTGATTGCCCGCGCCACTTCGTCGCGCGGCAACAGATCGGGTGTGCGCCGGTTGTCTTTCTTGTCCGTATACCACCTGTCGGCCTCGTCCTCATTGTCGGCGGTCTCAGCCTTGAAGAACTCCGGGATGTATCGAAACATGAACCGCTCGCCCCTGCTGTTCCGTAGCGTCCCGCCGTCGCCACGCACTCCTTCAGTCACGAGGGCCCCACGGATCGATGGCGGCCACACCATCCCGGTCGGGTGAAACTGGTACGACTCCATATCGATCAGCTCCGCACCAGCCTCCAGCGCCAGCATAACACCGTTGCCGGTGCACTCCCAGGAGTTAGAGGTGAACTTCCACAGCTTGCCGACGCCGCCGGTGGCGAGAATCACGGCCTTCGCCTTAAAGACGATGAACTGACCGGTGTCGCGCCGGTAGCCGAACGCGCCGCTTACACGGTCGCCGTCTTTGAGCAGGCGCGTCACGGTGCATTCCATGTGAACCTCGATCCCCTGGGCCACTACGTGCTGCTGCAGCGTGCGGAGCATCTCAAGACCTGTCCGGTCG
>JAGWRQ010000067.1 GCA_028869615.1 Candidatus Methylomirabilota bacterium
GACCGGTTGTTCATCCGGCCCTTTACGTACCGTTGCCACGCTCCCCTTACCCTCAGGCAAGAGCGCTGCGGCAAAATAGAGGTTCTGAAGTGCCGTCCACGACACCTGCCCGGTATGCGTAACAGTACCCTGCAGGCTTCCGAGGTTGTCCGTTATGCGGCGACCGTCTACCCAACTGGTGGACGACACGGCCTGCGCGCGCCGTGTGCCGACACCGCTGTAGAAACCGGGGCCCCACGCGAGCTCCGGTGTGATGGTTGTCGGCTTCTTGCCGGTGTTTTTCCAGGAGAGTTCAACCTCAACGCGGTAGCTATTGCCCTTAAATGTCAGGCGTTTGGAGAGTTGAAGAGGCCCACTTCCGCGCGAGGTGAAGGTAATCGATCCGGTCTCAGACGGCGAGCGAAGACTGAGTTGCGTTTTATCGATGTCGAAGTCCAGCGGCGCCGGCTCCTCTGAATTCCCGCTGGAGGCCAACAGCGGGCCCGGCAGGTCTTCTTGGTGGAGCGCCACGAGATCCACCCCCTGCCCGTCGGCAACTCGGTATGGCTTGAGCCGCCAGCTTTTCAACGCCCCGCCCCGCGACGTCAAGACAGCCCTTACGACATCTGTCTCCACGACCACTTCTCGTTCCGGCGCCTTGGGATGGGCCTCCCGCCCCTGTTGTCCGTCTAACGAAGAAGAGCCTGCGCTCGATGGTGACGCAGAGGGTTTTGTTGCGGTAGAAGCGGCCTTCTCCTTCGACGGCGCCTGCGGCTCTTGAGGGCGCGGCAAGAGGTACTGTCCGCCCAGAAGAATCAAGGTCGCAAGCGCGACCGCCAATAGTGCTCGTACCTGTGTCGACATGGAACTCCTAGCACGAAAGCTGCCCGCTCGAAAAGGCGGCCGCTTATTTTACTGGGTCGTATCCCCCCTCGCACCACGGGTGACATCGGGCGAGGCGGTGCGCGGCGCGGAGCAGGCCTCGCGCCAGCCCGTACTTGCCTATCGCCTCATACGCATAATCGGCGCAAGTAGGGTAGAACCTACAAGCCGGGGGAAGCAGCGGCGACACGATCTTTTTGTACGCCAGCAGAATCTCTCTAGCGATGAATGTCGGTATCATCTGGCCTGACTGAATCGGAGGGGCTAGAGGGTGAGAGTCTACGCGCACGCTCAAAGAGGTCACAGATCTGATCTCTCATATCGCGCCGCCTGAGAGCACCAATACCCTTTTTGGCGGTGATCAGAATGTCAACGCCCACCGGAAGCTGCTGACGATTGAGTCGAAACGTCTCACGTGCCAGGCGTTTTGCTCGATTCCGAACTGCTGCCGTGCCCGTGCGCGCCCCAAACGCTAATCGGAGCTCTTGTTTTTTAGTTGACGAAAACCTTGCATACAGCGTAAAATAATTGGTGTTGATAGCCCTTCTTGGCCGGGCTATGCCGCCTGATTCCGGTTGTCGCATTGCTGTAATCGATCGCTAACGCTTGAAAATGATTGGGTCGGCGGCGCTCAGCAGAAGCGTAGGGCAAGATTACACGGTGAGCCTTTTTCGGCCCTTTGCCATTCTTCGCTTAATGACGTTTCGGCCGTTTGGAGTGCTCATTCGAGTAAGGAAGCCGTGCGTTCGTTTTCGCTTGCTTTTGTTGGGCTGGTATGTCCGTTTCATGATGAGTTCCTATTGAGTAATAGGGGGTTGTTCCTCGGTTTATGACGAAAACGAAAACCAATATAACCTGCGGCACTACTGCTGTCAAGCCTAAATAGCGTACGGGGCTGACTGGTGCTGTCTTCCGCTTGCTCCGCGTGATAGAGTTTTTTATATAAGTGTTTATTTCTAAAGCTACAGAAGTTTTCAACAGGTGTGGACAAGGTGTGTGTAAGTGGACGCCGTCAGTGGGTTGTTGTTTTCCTGGGGGAGCCTGTTGATAACCGTTGATGCCTTCGGTGATTGCGTGGGTTATGCACAACGCTTCACATAAGGTCAGCCCTCAAAAAGCGTGAGTGCTTGGGTGTCGACTGAGTCATCCACATTTCCAGAGGTTCTATTACTACTCCGATATTTAAGATCTTTAAAGAAAAGAATAATCGTATAACACTTTTGGAGAGGTGAGGAGTATATGCACATTAAGGTATTGCGGGATGATCTGCTCGATGGTGTTGGGCCGATTCAGGCTGTTGTAGAAACCAAGCGAAGCCTTCCCATCCTCTCCCATCTCCTCCTTGAGACCTCTCCTTCATATCTTTCGGTATTTGGAACTGATCTGGATATTGGAGTACGAAAACGAGTACCAGGGCAGGTTATAAAGGAAGGATCTATCGCTCTTTCAGCGAGAAAACTGTATGAAATCGTTCGCGAACTTCCCACTACATCTGTGGACCTCATTGTTGACGAGGAACTGACAGCAACCATTACATGTGGTAATTCAGAATTTAAAATAAAAGGTCTACCAAAGGACGATTTCCCATCGATGCGCGAACTAAAGCGGGGCGGGATCGTCCTGGATCGTCGCCTGTTTCGCGACATGATTCGACGGACGCTGTTCGCAGTGTCCTCCGATCAGACTCGTTACACCTTGAACGGAATCCTCTTCCGTATAACACCGAAGGATGTCAGGATGGTAGCCACTGACGGTCATCGACTCGCCATGACCAACTCCGAGCTGTCAGCTAACAGCTGTCAGCTAACAGCCGCCATTGATGCAATTATCCCACGGAAGGCCGCGGCTGAGACGCTTAAGCTGCTGCGGGAAGAACCCGGTGAGATCACAATCGAGATATCAGACAATCATCTTCTCCTCCAAACCGATAACACCTTAATTGATGCGCGCCTCATTGAGGGACAGTTTCCCAACTATGAACAGGTTATTCCCGCAAATGCGACCAAGGAGGTCACGGTAAATCGTGAGGCGTTTCTGGCCGGGCTTCGTCGAACCTCCACCATCCTGGGGGAGCGCGCCCTCCCCACTACAATGAAGCTCACACCCGGGAAACTCCTGCTCAGTTGTGTGAACCTCGATCTTGGAGAAGCGCGAGAACGCCTCGACGTTGAGTATCAACATGAAGAGATGACTGTGGGATTCAACGCACGGTACATCCTGGACTTCCTGGGGGCGCTCACCGCCGAGCAGGCGACGATCTGGTTGCAGGACCCGCTTAGCCCGGCGCTGTTTGCCGGTAAAGACGATAAGCAATATACGTGTGTAATCATGCCGATGAGGTTGTAGCGACCGACCGATGGCCAGCCATTGGTCACCAAATTACTCTCCACCGGCCACGAGCCACCATTCATCAATAGGACGCAACAGATGAATCAAACACCGAAAGATCCCGATATCGACCACGCCGCCCAAATCGAAGTGTATGACGCCGCCCAAATCCGGGTCCTCGAGGGCCTCGAGGCAGTGCGGAAGCGTCCCGCGATGTATATCGGCAGCACCGGGTTTGAAGGGCTCCATCACCTGGTGTACGAAGTTGTCGACAACAGCGTAGATGAGGCGCTCGCCGGATACTGTGACCAGGTGGATGTGACCATCCACTCCGACAACAGTGTCAGCGTCCTGGACAACGGCCGCGGCATCCCGGTCGATATCCACGAGCAGACCGGTCGACCAGCCCTGGAGGTGGTGATGACCACCCTTCATGCTGGAGGCAAGTTTGACAATTCGGCCTATAAGGTGTCGGGTGGCCTGCACGGCGTCGGCCTCTCCGTGGTGAATGCGCTTGCGGAGCGGCTCGAGGTTGAGATCTGGCGCGACGGCAAGCGGTATCTGCAGCAGTACGAGCGTGGCAAGCCGACGGGCGACCTTGAAGAGGTTGGCAAGGCTCGGAAGACCGGAACCCGCGTGACGTTCGTTCCCGACCATGAGATCTTCGAAGACCGGACGTTCAGCCTGGACACCCTCAGTAATCGCCTACGCGAGCTGGCGTTTCTCAACAAGGGTCTACGCATTCGGCTGGCCGATGAGCGGATCAACGAGGCGCGGGAGTTCTACTACACGGGGGGCATACGGTCATTCGTGGAGTTGCTCAATGAGAACAAGGTCGTTCTCCACCCTCAACCGATCCACATCGAGGCCCAGCGCGATGCAACCGCTGTCGAAGTAGCCATTCAGTATAACGACGGCTACGGCGAGACGGTATTCTCCTTTGCCAACAATATCAATACGCATGACGGCGGCACACACCTGATTGGATTCCGATCGGCCCTGACCAGGACGATTAACACCTATGCGGCATCGCACGACCTGCTCAAGAACTTGAAGGCGACGCTGACCGGCGACGACATCCGCGAGGGGCTAACCGCCGTGGTCAGCGTAAAGCTTCCCAACCCCCAATTTGAGGGGCAGACCAAGGCCCGCCTGAACAACCCCGACATGAAGGGCCTGGTAGAAACTATCGTCAACGAGAAGCTGGCAGAACATCTGGAAGAGAATCCGGCAATTGGCCGGCGAATCGTTGAGAAGGCGACCGAGGCGGCGCGCGCGCGCGAGGCGGCCCGCAAGGCAAAAGAGTTGGCGCGCCGGAAGGGGCCGCTCGACGGCGATGACCTGCCAGGCAAACTGGCGGACTGCTCAGAGAAAAACCCCGCCCTCTGCGAGCTGTACATCGTTGAGGGGGATTCGGCCGGCGGCTCAGCGAAGCAGGGGCGCGATCGGCGGTTTCAGGCCATCCTGCCGCTGAGGGGAAAAATCCTGAACACTGAACGGGCGCGGGCCGACAGGATGCTTTCGTCAACGGAGATTCGGGTCCTCATCTCGGCGATAGGGGCCGGCATCGATCCCGAATTCGACATCGGGCGGCTGCGCTATCACCGAATCATCATCATGACCGATGCCGACGTGGATGGGGAGCATATCCGGACCCTCCTGCTGACCTTCTTTTTCCGGCACCTTCGCCAGGTCGTCGAGGGGGGGCACCTGTACATCGCGCAACCCCCCCTGTACAGGGTCAAGCGAGGGAAAGCCGAGAGGTATCTCAAGAACGACCGGGCGCTGGAAGAGTACCTGCTGGACACCGCCGGCGAGACGCTCGGGGTGGAAGGCAGCAACGGCGGGACACCCTGGACCGGGCAGCGCCTCCACGGCATGTTGCGGAAGCTGCTGACCTGGCACAGTTGCCTTCGGGCGATGGAGCGGCGGGGGCGGCACCCCGACGCCGTGGCAGCGTTGGTGCGGACCGGTAGCGTCGCCCGTGGGGTGTTGCGGGACGAGGAGAGTGCCCGGCGCCTTCTGGCGCGGCTGCTCGACTCGTTAGGGGCGCGCTCTGCGCAGATGGGGCCGGCCGAAGGGCGGGTGGAGCGGGACGATGAGCAGGAGACCTACCGGCTTATTCTCGACTTTGGGCCCAACGAGCAGGGGCAGCGAGGCCAGGCCGCTATCGATCAGGAGCTTATCGGGTCCCCGGAATACCGAGAGCTGGAGGCCGCCGCCGCAGCGCTGTCCGCGCTAGGGGCCCCTCCGTTCAGGGTGATGGCGGAGGGCGATATCGCCGCCGCGGAGTCTTGGAGCGATCTGCTCGACAAGAGTATGGCCTTGGCCAGGAAGGGGCTGGCGATCCAACGATATAAGGGCCTTGGAGAGATGAACCCGGAGCAGCTTTGGCAGACGACGATGAACCCGGAAAGCCGGACGCTGCTCCGCGTGAGGGTCGAGGACGCAGTTGCTGCGGAGCAGATCTTTACTACCCTGATGGGCGACCAGGTGGAGCCACGGCGGCTCTTCATCGAGCGGCACGCCCCAGAGGCCAGCAACCTGGACATCTAGCAAGAAGGGCCACGGTGGCAGACCAGAAGATCAGCCGGCGGGACGGTGAGCGCCCGCCGGCGCCTTCGTTTGTGTAGAGTGGAGCGAGCAACATGCCTGAGGAGCAGCAGCCCATCTCGTTAAATCGGGTGGGCGAGGTCAGACCCACGGACATCCACGAAGAGATGCGCCGGTCGTACCTGGACTACGCCATGAGCGTCATCATCGGCCGGGCTCTGCCTGACGTGCGGGACGGACTCAAACCCGTACACCGCAGGGTACTCTATGCCATGCAAGAGCTAGGGCTGACCTCGGGCCGCCCACACAAGAAAGCGGCCCGCGTCGTGGGCGAGGTCCTGGGGAAGTACCATCCGCACGGCGACACGGCGGTGTACGACACGATCGTCCGCCTGGTCCAGGACTTTTCGATGCGGTATCCCCTCATTGATGGCCAGGGCAACTTCGGCTCGGTGGACGGGGACGCGCCGGCGGCGATGCGGTACACCGAGGTACGGCTCGCGAAGATCGCTCAGGAGATGCTTCGGGACATCGACAAGGAGACGGTGGACCTGGCTCCCAACTTCGACGATACGCTTCAGGAGCCGACGCTGCTGCCGGCAGCGCTGCCGAACTTACTGGTCAACGGGTCTTCGGGGATCGCCGTCGGGATGGCCACCAACATTCCACCCCATAACCTTGGCGAGACGGTGGAGGCCCTGTTGATCCTGCTCGAGAATCCGGACGTGACGCCGGATAGGCTCATGGCCGTACTGCCGGGGCCGGACTTTCCAACGGGCGCCTATATCTATGGCAGGACCGGGATTCGAGACGCCTACCTGACGGGCCGGGGGCTGGTCCGGATGCGCGCGAAGGCGTTTGTGGAAAAGAGCAGGGGCGGCCGAGAGAGCATCATTGTGTCGGAGCTGCCGTATCAGGTGAACAAGGCCAAGCTGATCGAGCGGATTGCCGAACTGGTTCGAGACCGGAAGATCGAAGGGATCTCGGACCTTCGGGACGAGTCGGATCGGGAAGGGATGCGAATCGTCATCGAGCTCAAAAAGGACCAGCCGGCCCCCCCGGTCCTCAATCAGCTCTTTAAGCACACCGCGATGCAATCTACCTTCGGTGTCATTATGCTTGCCCTCGTCGCGGGCCAGCCGAAGGTCTTGGCGCTGAAGGAAGCGCTCACACACTTCATCGAACACCGGAAGACTATCGTCATCCGGCGGACCCGCTTCGATCTGAGGAAGGCCGAGGAGCGAGCCCACATCCTGGAGGGGTATCGGATCGCGCTGGACCACCTGGACGCGGTCATCGCTCTGATCCGGCGATCTCGCTCGGCGGACGACGCCCGCGCCGGCCTGATTGAGCAGTTCGGCATGAGCCAGATCCAGGCCCAAGCCATCCTGGAGTTGCGCCTGCAGCGCCTGACACAACTTGAGCGGCAAAAGATCCAGGACGAGTACAGCGAGACCATTGCGGCCATCGAGCGGTACCGTGCCGTGCTGGCCAGCGAAGCGCTGGTGCGCCAGATCATCAAAGAAGAACTGCTGGCCGTGAAGGAGGCCTATGGCGACCCGCGCCGTACGCAGATCCTTGAAGAGACCGCTGAGATCGAGCTGGAAGACATGCTGGCCGACGAGGAGATGGTGATTCCCATTACACACGGCGGGTATATCAAGCGGAGTAACCTCAACGTCTATCGGAGCCAACGCCGCGGGGGCAAGGGGATGACCGGGATGGCGACCAAGGAGGAGGACTATGTGGAGCACCTCTTTGTCGCCACGACCCACAGTCACCTCCTCCTCTTTACGAACCAGGGGAAGGTGCACTGGCTCAAGGTGCATGGGCTGCCCCAGCTTGGGCACGCCGCCAAAGGGAAAGCCCTCGCCAACTTCTTGCAGCTTGGTGCGGGGGAACAGATCACGACCGTCATCCCGATTCGCCAGTTCGAGGTCGATCGCTACCTGCTGATGGCGACACGGCGCGGGATCATCAAGAAGACTGAGCTGAACGCCTACGGCAACCCCCGCGCAGGTGGTATCATCGCCATCACGCTGGATGAGGGGGACGAGCTGATCGCGGTCCGGCTGACCAAAGGGGACGACGAGATTCTGCTCGGCACCAAGCAGGGGATGGCGATCCGCTTCAAGGAGGATGAGGTCCGGTCGGCTGGGCGCGCGGCCCGCGGCGTCAAGGGGATCTCGCTGGAGGCCGGCGACGAGGTGGTTGGGGCCGAGGTGGTCGCCCAGGGCGCGGCGATGCTCACCGTGACGGAGCGGGGGTACGGCAAGCGGACCGACCTGCAGGAGTACCGACTGCAGAGCCGGGGCGGCAAAGGGATCATCAACATTCGGGTGACTGAGCGAAACGGCCCTGCGGTCGGGGTCATGCTGGTGCAACCCGGCGATCAGATCATGATGATCTCTCAAGAGGGCAGGATCACGCGGCTTCGGGTAGACGAAATCAGCCTGATCGGAAGGGCAACTCAGGGAGTGCGGCTGCAGGGGCTGGAGCCCACCGATCGCGTGGCCGCAGTCACGACGCTGGTCAGCGACGACGAGGGCGAAGAGGAGGCGGAGGGCCCCCAGTCCCCGCCTGAACCGGGAGAGGAAGCGGGTCCGCTCGACGAGGCTTGAGAGATGCCGGGGGGCGTGGTATAGTCGCGCCTCTGCCTGGGCGACTCGCGGTGGTGGCGGTCGAGCCGCAGCGGGCGCCTGGGCGGGAACCCTGGACCAGAAGGACGGCCGTGCTGGACCTGAGACATGTTCGTGACAATGTCGAGCTTGTACGCGAGCGACTTGCAGCTAGAGGCGCTGCGCCCTCAACCCTCGACGAGTTTGTCCGGCTCGATGCTGAGCGACGAGCCGTACTCGCCGAGGTGGACAGGCTCAGACAGAGACGCAACGAGCTGTCTAAAGAGGTTGCCGAACTCAAGCGACAAGGCCAGAGCACAAGCGACGTCGTCGCACAGGTAGCCGCAGACGCGCCACTGCTCAATGGTCTGGAAAAACAACTCAAGGAAAAGGAGGCGATCTTACAGGAGGCCGCGCTGTTCCTCCCGAACCTCCCGCATGCGTCCGTCCCGATCGGGAAATCGGCCGAAGATAATGTTGAAGTCAGGCGATGGGGCAGCCCGCGCCGGTTTGACTTCGCGCCGAAATCCCACTGGGAGCTCGGGGAGGCGCTGGGCATCTTAGACTTTGAGCGGGCGGCTGCCATTGCGCAATCGCGCTTTGCCGTCCTCAAGGGAGTCGGGGCCAGGCTGGAGCGCGCGCTGATCGGCTTCATGCTCGATCTTCACGTGCAGGAGCACGGCTACACAGAGGTCCTCCCGCCGCTGTTGGTCAACGCCGATGCCATGCGCGGGACGGGCCAGCTCCCCAAGTTCAGCGAGGAGCTTTTCAAGACCAAGGACGAGGGGCTCTACATGATCCCGACGGCAGAGGTCCCGGTGACCAACCTTCACCGCGAAGAGATCTTGGCGCCCGGAACGCTTCCCCTTTCCTATGTCGCCTACACCCCCTGCTTTCGGCGGGAGGCAGGCTCCTACGGCAAAGACACTCGGGGCCTTATGCGACAGCACCAGTTCAACAAGGTAGAGTTGGTGAAGTTCGCGGAGCCCGAGCGCTCTTATGATGCATTGGAAGAGATGACCCGGCACGCGGAGACGGTCCTGCAGCGGCTGGACCTGCCTTACCGGGCGGTGGCGCTCTGCACGGCCGACCTAGGGTTTGCAGCCGCAAAAACCTATGACATCGAGCTCTGGATTCCGAGTCAAGGGGCGTATCGGGAGGTCTCGTCACTCAGTAACTGTGAGGCATTTCAGGCGAGGCGAGCCAACATTCGCTACCGGCCCGCGCCGAAGGCGGTGCCGCAGTTTGTACACACACTGAACGGGTCGGGGGTTGCGGTAGGACGGACCTGGTTGGCGATCCTGGAGAACTTTCAGGAGGCCGACGGTGCCGTTATCATACCGGAGGCGCTCCGGCCCTATATGGGCGGCCTGGAACGGATCACATAAAGCAAGCTTTCAGCTATCAGCGGTCAGCCATCAGCTAATGCTGAAAAGCTGATTGCTGAATGCTGTGGGCTGCTTCTCGTGGAGGGGTGGCCGAGTGGTTGAAGGCGGCGGTCTTGAAAACCGTTAGGCGAAAGCCTCGTGGGTTCGAATCCTACCCCCTCCGCCACTAGAAACTACGGTAAGGAGTAAAGGGGTAGGGGAAAGCAGGGAAGAAGACCCCTTACCCCTAACCCCTCACGTTCGTCTTTTGTGTGGAGAGGTGACCGAGTGGCCGAAGGTGCTCGCCTGCTAAGCGAGTCTGCGTCGAAAGGTGCAGCCCGGGTTCGAATCCCGGCCTCTCCGCCATCCAAAAACTACGGT
>JAGWRQ010000068.1 GCA_028869615.1 Candidatus Methylomirabilota bacterium
CGGAACCACCACGTCAAAATAGAGCAATACCAATAGCATAGCTGCCGGATAGCGTAAAGGCTTTTCTTTGGTGCCCTACGGCGTCCGCACCGCCACGCTCGTCGCCCCCCGCACGACGCCCCCGCTGTCGGTGAAGCGAACAACGATCCGGTTGTGGGCGGGATCGAATGGGATGGGCCCGCTCCCCGTCACGAAGATGCCGAAGGTGGGGGTGGCAGTCGCGTCGATCGGGGTCGTCACACTGGGGGTGGGCGGCGCAAGGCAGGCCCCCGTGGCCGGATTCGTCTGACAGAGCGCGAGGCTCACCGGGAGACTCACCGCCCCCGTATCGGCCGTGACCGTGAGGAGGCCCCCTACCCCTACATTGACGGTCGCCACCGCGAAGACCCCGGTGCTTGCCAGGGTCACGATCCCGTCGTGGCTCAGCGTGGCGGCGAGCGCGACGAGGTCGGGGACGGGGGTCGCGGAGGCCGAGAACAGCAGCGTGTTCAGGCCGATGACGCTCGGGGCCGGGGCCGTATTCGTACAGGCAAAGCTGAGCGGCACGTCGGTGGGGGCGATGGGGCTCGTGGGGGTCAGGGCAAAGACGAAGCTCTGGGCGGCGCTGGGGGCGATGTCCACCGGGGTGTTGGGGCTCCCCGTCAGGGCGTTGGTGCTGGGGTCCGTGGTCTGGTAGCTGAAGGTGGCGGGGAGGCTCATGGCCGGCGTGAGGCCGCAGCCGGTCGCCAGGCCGGGACCCAGGTTGATGATCGTCGCCAAGGCGGTAGCGGGGGCGCCGACCTGGACGGAGCGGCTCGCCGGGAGGACGGCGGCGGCGAGGGTGGGGGTGGCTCCGGCGCCGGAGAGTGCCTGGAAGGCGTCGATACGTCCGAAGCCGAAGGTATTGTTGGGGATAGGGGAATCCAAGGGCACAGCCGTTTGAGTCAGTCTTGCTGACAATTGGGCCGGCGTAAATGTAGGGTTCGCGCCCAGCACGAGCGCCGCAGCGCCAGCGGCATGAGGAGCGGCGGCAGAGGTTCCAAAGAAGGAAGCAAATCCGACAACACTGGTCGCAACACCATCCGGCGCGACGAGTTCTGGCTTCACCCTGTCGTCACTCGTAGGCCCGCGGGAACTAAAGAATTCGATCGCATTCGGTGTTTGCCAGTTGACCGCCCCAACGGAGATGACCCCGCCCCCAGCGTCGCCTCCATTCGGAACGCTCCCCGCGGGGACCACAAACTCGTTCATCACGCCGCCGAGGATGAACAGATCAAACACCCGTGGAGCGGCCCCGCCGACTCGATGAATGCTCACCCCGAAAGTACTAGGCGTGGGTGCAATTCTTGTGACGCTAATGCCCTCTGTAGGGTTTTGAGTCCCGGTCTGCGGGTGTGTAGAGCAGACGAATGGCGAAGTAGGGATATCGGCCGGATCGTGGACGCAGAGATCGTAGTCATTTGTGGAGCCGCCAAAGGGATCATTCCACTGTAACAAGATGCGCACCGTCGCACCTGGTTGGATGGTCACGTTCAATGTCTCCCCTGCATTATCGACTCTGGGAAGCCCAAGGCTTACGTCGAACTCATGGAAGGTATCCCCATCGGTATCGGTGAAGAGACCCCGGTAGTGCTGTTGGGCATAGTTGCCGACCGAATGAAAGTAAGAGACCCCGCCGGCCACAGCATTGGACGCCTCCTGGGAAACCACACTCGTCCCATCGTAAGGCCCAACATTGAAGAAGCTGACATCGTCGGCAACCACCTTGACCCCCTGGGCCGTCAACCACCTAACCGCCCGCTGAAAGGCGAGCGTCGTACCGCCGACCGGCGCGAAGAAAAGTTGCGCATCGGGGGCGATATCGTGAATGATCTCAAGCAGCGCCGTGCCCTCAGCGTCCGACGTCAGATCTGATCGACCTACAGGGGTCACCGTAAACGTCGTGCCTCCGGGTAGCGGGCTATCGAGCGAGATGCCACCCCCAGTGAGCGGAGCGGCTGGCATGGTAATCCCTGTGGCGGGCAGATCGCCCGAGGCTATGCTGGAGGTGAGGCCGTTGACCCCACCGGAGATCACGCCCACCTTGACGCCGTTACCCGTGATGCCCTGTGCCCGCACCTGATCGGCCCGGATGACCGCGTCGCCTTGAGTCATCACAGAGCCGGCATTGGTCATGCCGTAATTCGGAAGATCAACAAAGGTCACGCTGGGGAGATCCGCGACGGCCTGCACTTGAGGCGGCGTAATCCAGCCCTGGACCAGTCGCTGCGAGGCGGCGTAGATTTCGATTTCTACCCCCGCATCCCGAAGGGCGTTGAGCGTGCTTTCATTCACGTGATCCAGGGTGATGTAAACCTCAACTCTCCCCTGCTGATCGAATCGAGCGAAGCTCGACAGACTTTCAGTCAAGGGGACGGGTGTGAGGCCAGACTGTGCCAACAGCGGTGTCGTGCCCCCCGCCTGCGTCAGCCTCGAGGCGATCTTCGGATGGCTTTTGGACTCGGGCCATATCTGAGCATTCGGAGCTGACAGGCCGGTGCCCCCAGAAAAGAGCCAGTCAGGTGGCTGGGCATGACTCTTCGCACTCTTGTCGTACGCCAGCAATAACGCCACTACTGCAATGAAGGCCGCCTTTCGCTTCATCATCTACACCTCTCTGCATCGTCCTAAGAATATGCAAGGGCAACCCGTGAAGGCTCCTTAATTGCCTAGTCGATTAGTAACGCCGTAATTGGGTAGGTCAAGGAATTTTACGAACGGGAGGCCTGCCACCTCTCGGAGTCTCTCCATCGGGACCCAAGCCTGCACAAGGTGCTGAACCGGATCGTAGATCTCAATGGAGCAACCACGAGCGTGTAGTTCCCGCAAAGTGTCCTCGGTAACCTCCGTCATGTCGATCATGACTTCCAGCCGGCCGGCTTCATCCAGGCGAACTCCCTGAAGTGACCTAATCCCCTGGAGCTCGTTATTCCTCCGGGCGGAAGTGCCCTCCACCGCCTGCATGAACGAGAGCAATCTCGACGAGACATTGGGCAGGGGACCCCTTCCTGCTGTGCAGGCTACCAGGAAGATCTGCGCCATCATGAGGACCGCACAGACCGCTACGCGCACGCTCTCGTCGGCCGGTTTCCTCATGGGGTGAGATGATAATTACTTGGATGGCACGCTGCTCGGAACATTAAGTGGACACTCCCTGTGAACTGACAACGGTGGGTCTGTTCTTCGACGCCGAGGGTCCTTCTCTCCGGTCAGCGCCTCCCCAGACGCTAATCCATCAGGCGGAATCGGCTCCTGGAAGGGTTGCTGCAGGCTTGAGGGCACTACGCTCAGGGCGGCGGACGATGGTCCTGGACGCGGATCTTCTGCTCCTCCCCTTTCGCCAGCGGGGGCACCAGGCACTGTCCGACGAGCAACGCGCTTGCCACAGCGGCCAGCCATAGAGTAGACCAAGTTCCTGTTGCCGGAAACCCCTTCATCCCACGTTATTGCATATCTGTCCTGTAAGCCCTCGGACACCGATCAAACACTGGTCATCGCTTCTGCGGCCTACTCGCTACAGCGCGAGGGAGGACTGTGCGAAGCGCTGACCGGAATCGGAGGCCCATTCTGACCTGGAAGAGCATTGACAGATTGTGGCGATACCAGCGAACCCGATCCAAGGCGTGAGGGAGTCCGTCTCGTCTCAGCGCGTGAATGAACCTGTAGGGCCGCCCCCCCCAATATGCCCAGACCAGCTTGGCGGCAGACCACCGGCGGATCGAGTGAAGGTTCGCAGTCCTGCCAGCGCAAGTGCTTGCCGGTAGATGATCGCCTTCCGGCGAACGTCGCGCCCCCGTTACTCTGTCATTCCCCATGACACCACACAGGTGACCCCACCATTCATCCTGGAACACCCGCAGATCGTAGCGACTTCGCGCGTACTCCCTGGCTCGTTCCTCGATCGCCTGCCGCAGGTGGAGGTCCTCGATCAATCGCCCCACAGCGTCGAACCACGCGCCCGGTCGGTTCGAGACCAGCAGGCCAGTTACTCCGTCCTCTACAACTCTCGCGTAGGCCCCCACGTTTGAGTAGACACCCACGATGCCGCACGCGGCGTACTCTCTGAATTTGAGGTCGCTCTTTGACCGATGGAAGATGTCGTTACGAAGCGGCGCCAGGCCCACATCGAATCCAGAGCTGGCAAATTGGCGAAAGAACTGGTCGTATTTCGCGATGTAAGGCAGGAACCGCACCGCCGGGTGCCCGCAGAGTTCCCGAGGATGATAGCCCCAGAAGAATATCTCCAACCGCCCGGCGTAAATTGCCAGAAGTCGCTCGATATCGTCGAGGAACAGACCGGCCAGTTCATCCACGATCCGGCTTGTTGGATAAACCACCCGCACCGTGTTCGTATTCCGGCGGCTCGGACGGCTGGGGATCAAGCTCCAGTCAACCGGGCCGTTAACGACCACGGCACCGGTGTTCAGTTGACTCACTCGTTCTTGCAGCGCTTCTGAATACACGCGGACAAGCGAGGCATGGCTCAGATACCGCGTCAACTGTTGCAATCGTTCCGGGGCTCGATGATAGCGCGCGACGTCTGAGGTCAGCGGTATCTCAAAGAAGTTGTCATCCAGGTCGTAGATCACGGGTTTGCAGCGTGCGAGGGCGAAATCCAGGATCCACCCGAAGGCCGGCTCTGTGTTCCGACAGAACACCACGACGTCGGCCCGCTCCAGGTGCCGCGCGAACACGCTGTGCTCCAGCATGATGTCCGCGTCGATCCATCCGCGGCGATGCAGCGCCGCCAGCGGTTTGACGATGTGAATCAGCGTCGATGGAATGAACCCGGGTAAGACGGCAAGGACGCGGGGTCTCTGGGTCCCAGGTCCTGATAGCCCCATCTCTTCGGTACTCCTTAGGAGACCTGTAGCCTTCAAGCGGTGTGCCGCTGACCGGCGCTGCGTGACTTGGAGGTCGAGGCGGGTCCACGCAGTTTTCTGTGGATATCATCCAGCGTGGCCAGCAGTTCGTGGCTTCGCGCAGACGGATGATACCGCTGCAAAGCGTCCACTCTCGCACGCTCTCCCATCTCCAGCCGCAGGGTCGGGTCGGTGATGAGCCGCTCCAGGGCCTCGTCCCACTCCTCCTCGCTGTGCGCCAGCAGTCCATTCTCTCCATGGCAGATGGCGTACTCGAACGCCTCGACTGCGCTCGCAATCGTCGGAACCCCGACCGCCGCCGCTTCAATGTACTTGAGCTCGCTCTTGGCCTTGCAGAACCGATTGTCGGCTTCGAGAGGAGCGAGATTGATATCCAGGTGCGCCAGAACATTGGGTAGGGCTTGCCACGGCACAAAGGGAACTCGCCTGACCCGATCCCCCCATTCGGCCCAGCGTCCATCCAGATCCAGATACCCGATGACCCACAGCTCGACCTGTGAATGAGTTCGCAGGACCCGTTCGAGCGCGGCGTTAATTCCGCAGAAATCTCGGTTGTGTGTCCTGGTCCCGCTCGCGTACCCGATCACCACCTTACCGGTAACCCGCGTTCGAGTTCGCACCGCATCCTCGGAGATCTTGATGAGTTCGAGGCTCAGAGCGTTGCGATGGACCCAGGCCGGCACCCCGATGTCCTCACTTGCCCGCGCGAGCGCACCGGTGGTGACCAGGGCGCCGTCACAGAGGCCGAGAGTCCGCCGATACCGGCGAATACCGTCCATGAACAGCGCCCGCTCGCCTTCTGTCATCCACCGCAACGCGTCGATCGACATTGCCACCTCAGGATCAAACACAAGATCGTCGATATCGAACAGGGCGGTGACCCCGTGATGACGGGCGGCCTGCACGATCCTCTCCACCTGGTGCGAGTGAGGAACGCGGTGAAGAATGAGGAGGTCGTAGTTAGGGACGCGCGCGGGGAGTCCGGTGTCCGTGAGCGAAACGACATCGCAGGCGAGCCCGTGGGGCTGAAGTTGCTCCTGCGTGTGGAAACACCGGTACCGCGTCATGTCACCATTGCTCCCATTGACCATCAGCACCCTGCTCCCCCAAGACGTCACCATGGCGTCCGGCATCGATGCGGGCTTCACGCCAGTGGCATGCCTGGCCGACTGTTCTCGAGAGCGACTCGAATTTCTTCCATTCACCCACGTCCTGACAGCACCGATCAGGGAGTCGTAGGCTTCCCGACGTCGGCTTCCAGCAGGGAGGACTCGATCCCGTGCTCTCCCGAACCTCCAGATGAGCCTCCAGCCCAGCCCGCTCTGGATCTCCTCCAGATCAGCGGCAAGTCCGTCAATCCGGGCTTCCTTTTCCTCAATGGTCAGCTCACGGGCCCCGATGGTCTCCTCGCGCTCGAGCACTGCCCTCCCGAGGCGCCCGACCTCAGCGTTCGTCGCGGCCAACTCAGCCTCTAGGCGGTCTCGTTGGGTGGTGGTCTTCGCCAGGTCGCCCTCTAGCCGAGCCTGTTGTTCGACGGCTGCCGCCAGGTCGCCATCCAAGCGCTGGCGCGCGAGGGCCGCATCAACGAGTTGTTGATCGATCTGGCGCTTCTCGCGCCCCAGCTCTGTGGTGGACCGGCGAAGCGCATGGGTCTCCTGAAGGGCTTTCCAGAGCCTGCGCTCATAGGCGCGGACCACGGGCAAGAGCGGACCGGTCACCTTTCGAAACCGAACCGCATGGTCCGCGATGAACGAGGCGTCGAAATCCAGATCTCTGTAGAAGCTGTGCTTCGCGAACAGCTCGGCCCAGTAGTCCATTGACTGCACATTCAGGTGGGTGGGCTCGGTAAACTCGTCAGGAGTGGAGGAAAAGAGCACGTCGTCAGCGTATCGGCACAGATTGGCTACCGCCAGTTCCGCCTGGGCTGTCGGGAGATGTTCGAGGACCTCCATGCAGACGACCAAGTCGTACCTGGTCGGGAAGGGATCGACAACCGACGCCGCCCAGCAATACGGTCTCATGTCGTCACGGATCTGACTGATGGCGTACTCCGAGATATCCAAGCCAAACGCCTCCACCCCCCGGTCCCGAAGCGCCTCGACGAGAAACCCTTTGGCGCACCCGATATCAAGAACTGTCCGCGGCTGGATCTCCTGAACGATCCGCTCGGCGATTCCGGTGAAGAAGCTGAGCCAAGGCTCTTCGCGACGGTACGGTACGCCGGTCGCGCTGTGGTACGTATCGTAGTAGCGCTCGTCGTAAGGGTCTTGCGCCTGTGTGACCTCGGGGGGCCGCCCTGCCTGGCCGGTGATCCTCCGGTTGGCAATGACCGAGAACAGCGGATATCCCTCCAGGTCTCGTTCCTGAAAGCCCACGGGTTTCCTCGCGAAAAGGAAGACGCCCGGTTCGGAGGGGTCCGCTTCAAGCGCCTGGCTCTCAAGGTCGCTGAAGATCGCCTCCATATCGGACAGTTCGAATCGCCAGTTCGGCTTGCTCAAATCGGCCCGAGGGCGCGTGTGTCTCACCCTGAAGGCCAGGGCAAAGCCATTTCCCACCTTCCGATCGACGTCTTCTCTGGCGACCGGTTCCCACTCGCAGAAGCGGTTCACCCGCATCCACTCGACGATCTCCAGAAGCAAGTCCGGGGTGAAGGTGTGGTAGTGGCCGGCGCGCCCGCCGGGGATCCCGGCGATGGGGTGCGTATCGAGCGTCTGACGGAGGTGACAATCTTCGATGAAGTGCGCAAGAGATGTCAGCTCGCGAGGGTCATCCGCCGGCAATGCGCCCTTGTGCGGTACGATCATGAAGACGTAGCCGCCGTCCCGCACGATCCGGTCCCACTCGGCGAAGGCCACGATGAGGTTCGGGAGGTGCTCCACGACGTGACTGCTGATGATGAAGTCCTCGCTGGCGTCCGGCACGGGGATGCGGTCGGCGGACGCCCAGAGGTCCACCAGGGCGGGTTCTACCCCCATCTCCCGCCGCTGGTGCTCGGCGTAGAAGTCGTAACCTTCCGGCAGCGCGACATTCCGCGTCCGCAGGCCGAATGGGTTGTGAGCCGCCGCCCCGATCTCCAGCCCGCTCAGCCCGTCCAGGAGCGCGTGGGCGAGATCATGTTCCCGGAAGACCCTACCCTCTCCCGAGGGCACACATGCGGGTGCGTCACCAGCAGCCCGGACGTCCACAGGGTGCCGCGGAGGGATCGGCGAGGGAATCTGGAGCGACCGCGTCGTGATCAGGAGCGAGCCATGCGGTCGAACGAGTCGCTTGAGCCGGCCGATGCAGAGCCGCCAGTCCTCGACGTGCTGCAGCAGTTCGCTGCACACCACTAGGTCAAACGACTCGCGGCCGAACTTCGCGAGCAGATCCTCGATAGCAGCCTGCCGCTCGTCCTTGGGCGTCAGGTCGAGGTCAACTCCCACATAGCTGGCGGCACTGTACGCCAGGGCCAGCAGCCGAAGCGCCGAGTCGAGGTCGTTGGACCCTACCCGAAGCGCATCTTTCCCCGCGAGGTGGTGCCTGTCGATGACCCGTTGGACGAATTCCTGATATGGTGGAGTAGTCATTGACAGGAGCCTCCTCCGCCAACGATCAACTGTCTGTATTCCTTCGGTGCCAACACCGACCATCTGTCTTGCGTCAGATCGCCGTCGGCATCACGCTCGGTTGAGCGCGCTGGAGTTCGCGGTATCGCGTCGCAATGTCCTCGGGGCTCCCTTCTGCGAGCACCCGCCCTCCCCAAAGCAGGCACGCGCGGTCACAGAGCACGGTCATCGCCTCGAGGTTATGTGTCACAAAGACGACCGTCTTGCCGCTCATGTTCAGGACCCGCATCCTGTCCAGGCACTTGCGCTGGAACCGTTCGTCGCCGACCGCCAACACCTCGTCTAACAGGAGGATATCGGCATCCAGGTGTACGCCTACCGCGAAGGCCAGGCGGAAGTACATGCCGGTCGAGTAGGCTTTCAGAGGAACATCCACGAACTCGTGAAGCTCCGAGAAGTCCCAAATGGCGTCAAACACCCGATTCGTCTCCCTGCGGGACAGACCGTGCACAGAGGCGTTCAGGTAGACGTTCTCTCTCCCAGTCAGATCCGGGTGAAACCCCACCCCCAGCTCGATCAGGCTGGCGACACTACCCTTCAATCGGATTTCACCCTGTGTCGGAAACAGAGTCCCCGACATCAGGCGGAGCAACGTGCTCTTTCCCGATCCGTTGGGTCCGACCAGCCCCATCGTCTCCCCCTCGTACACCGTGAGGCTGACGTCCCTCAACGCCTCCAGGCGCTGGCGCTGTTCGCGATACCGGAGGTTCAGGAGCCCGAAGAGATAAAGCTTGAGGGTGTCGACCCGCTGATGTCGGAGCACGTAGGTTTTCGAGAGGCCCCGAACATCGATTGCGATCTCCCCCATCACAGCTCCTCGACAAGCCTGGTGTAGTACCCGCGCATAAGCAGATAGCCGACAAGCAGTGCCGCGCCTGTCCACACCGCGATCGTAGCGCTTCCTGCGAGCGTCGGTACGCTCCCGTTGAACAAGATGTCTTGGTAGGTGAGAGCGAAGGCGCCCAGCGGATTCGCCCGCATGAGCACCCGCATCCGTTCCGGCGCACGGTCCACAGTGTAGACGATCGGGGTGATCCAAAACAGCAAGGGCAGAGCCATCTCCGTCATGTGCCGGACATCACGCCAGAGGGTTGCCGCGACCGAGAGCGCTATAGCAACCCCGATCGTAAACAGCACATGCAGACCGATCAGCGGCACGAGCCACACCGTTTGCCAACCAAGCCTGATGGTGGACAGCACCGGTATCAACAGGAGCAAGACGCCCATGGCGACGAGAAACTGGACCAGGTGGAAAAGCACGCAGGAGATCGGCAGGACCTCCCACGGGAAAGCGATCTTGCGGACCAGGCTCGAGTTGCCCACAATCGCGGTGGTCGAAGAGAGCGTCGACGTCGCAAAGAAGTTCCAGGAGAGCAGGCTCACGACCAGGAACACGAGGTAGTTGGGGAAATCCAGCTTCAGAATGAGTCCGAACGCCGCGTAGTAAACGAGGATTGTGAACAGCGGCAACACGAGCGACCAGATGAACCCCAGGACCGCGTCCCGATATTTCAGCCTGAGGTCTTTTATGACCAGGTTCCTGATCAGCGCCCGGTATCGGAGCAGGCCAAG
>JAGWRQ010000264.1 GCA_028869615.1 Candidatus Methylomirabilota bacterium
CTTCCTCGGGAGTGACACCTGTCCCGATCTTGCTCAGATGGATGAAGAATTCGCGGTTCCCCTTCGGTCCGAGCAGGCAGGAAGGGGCAGCCCCACGGATCCGGAGCCCCAACTCAACGGCTCGTCTGCCGACCTTCATAATGACCAGCCGATGTTGCTCGGGGTCACGGACCACGCCCCCTTTTCCAACATGACCCTTGCCGACCTCGAACTGCGGCTTGATCAGCGCCAGGATGTCGCCGGAATCGGCAAGAAGCGAGGGAAGCGCGGGGAGAATCGCGGCAAGGGAGATAAACGAAAGGTCTACGGTTGCGAGGTCCGGCCGATCCGGGAAGTCGGCCGAAAGCAGGGTGAGCACATGGGTCCGTTCCATAACGGTCACCCGCGGATCGGCCCTGAGTCTGGCGTCGAGCTGTCCGCGCCCGACATCAACGGCATAGACGTGGGCGGCGCCACGCTGAAGCAGACAATCAGTAAATCCCCCCGTTGATGCGCCAAGGTCCAGGCAGACTCGTCCGGTGACGGGGATCGCGAACTGCTCCAACGCACCCTGTAGCTTGACGCCCCCGCGTCCTACGTAGGGGTGCTCGGGGACTACGAGGGTAATTCGTGCGCCGGAGGTCACGAAGGTCCCCGCTTTGTCCACGACCCGGCCGTCCACCAGCACAACTCCCGCCAAGATAAGCGCCCTGGCTCGTTCGCGGCTCGCAGCCAGCCCGTGCGCCTGTACGACAAGGTCCAGCCGAACCCGTCCGGCCTTCTTCGTAACCGGGGGGTCGGAATCCGATGGCAGGCACTGAATCAAGGCTGCCATTGGTCATCACCTCTGCCGCATCACCACGAAATCAGCGATCGCTTGAAGCGCCGCCCCGCGGTCGGCGAAAATGCGCAGGCTCTGTTTCGCCTCCGACACCAAGCGTCGGGCCCATCGCCTCGACTCCTCGATCCCAAGCAGAGCCGGGAATGTGGCCTTTTTCTTGCGTAGATCGCTCCCGGCTTGCTTTCCCAGCGCCTCGAGGTTTCCCTCCAGGTCCAGGATGTCATCCACGATCTGGAAGGCCAGTCCGATCCGCTCTCCGTACTGCGTGAGGGCTTCCAACTGCTCCGGTCCGGCCGACGCAAGGATACCGCCCACCCGCAGGCAGACTCGGATCATGGCGCCGGTCTTGTGCGTATGTAAATACTGCAGCGTCGGCAAATCCGCCTCCCGATCCTCATGCAGGATGTCGACAACTTGACCGCCGACCATCCCCTTGCTGCCCGCGGCCTGGGCGATCTCCTGGATCACTCTGAGGCGGGCTTTCGCCGTCGTCTGCATGGAGGCTGCCCCGAGCGGTTCACCCTGATCTGCCGGCGGCGTGAATGAGAGGAGAATAAAGGCCTGGGTCAACAGCGCGTCCCCGGCGAGGATCGCCATCGCCTCACCGTAGACCTTGTGGCAGGTCGGCCGCCCACGGCGGAAGTCATCATCGTCCATGGCCGGCAGGTCGTCGTGAATCAGGGAATAGGTATGAATGAACTCGATGGCGGCTGCTGCGTCGAGCGCTTGCTCCACCTGTCCGCCTGCGGCCTCTGCCGCCGCCAGAACCAGAATCGGCCGTAGTCGCTTACCACCTGCGAAGATGCTGTAGCGAACCGCTTCATGGATCTCCTTCGGGGGGTCACCCGCCCCGGGAAGATACCGCTCCAGCGCCTCGTCGACGAGGATCCGCCGCTCCTCCAGATACCGTCCCAGCTCATCCGGCGTCACGATTGCTCCCTCACAGCTCCTCCTCTCCCTCTGCCTCAAACGGCCGCTCTTCGAGTGTACCGGAGACGGATTCGACGTTGCGCGTCAGGATATTGACCCGACGCTCGGCTTCGCTCAACCGCGCTGAGCACAGCTTGGTCAACCGAACCCCCTCCTCGAAGACTGAGAGGGCTTCCTCAA
>JAGWRQ010000265.1 GCA_028869615.1 Candidatus Methylomirabilota bacterium
GCAGTGACCGGGCCTCTGTCGCCTCGACCAGCGCCATCTCCAGGACAAACCGCGGATGCGGAGCGCGTCGCATCTCGAATTCGGCCCGGCTCAGGACCTGAAAGATCGTTTCGAGGTCTGCGAGCGTCAGGGCTGCCGCCTGCGAGCGGATCGTGTCCGGCGGTACGCGACTCAACTGAAGCAGGGGGGTGGGATTATTGCTCGCTTTCGTAACCATCAGATCGCGCAGGTGGGCCAGCAGTTCCTGGCAGAACCGCTGCAGGTCATCCCCCCGAGCGCTGAGCGACTCAACAACCGCCAGGGCGAGGCTGCTGTCGCGCTCGATGATCGCCTGGGTAGTCTGTGCCAGCAGCTCTCCCTCCACCAGCCCCAGCACAACCGCGACGTCCTCCTCGCTGACTGCATCGCCACTATAGGCAATGGCCTGATCCAGAAGGCTTTGGGCGTCTCTGAGGCTTCCCTCCGCGGCGCGGGCAATCGCCTTCATGGCGCCGTCCGACACGGTCGCCCCTTCCTCGCGAGCGATCTGCTGAAGCCGCGGGAGGATCTCTTCCTGTCCTAAGCGCCGAAAGTCGTGGCGCTGGCAACGCGACAGAATGGTAGGCGGGATCTTGTGCGCATGCGTGGTCGCCAGGATGAAGATGACCCCGGGGGGCGGCTCCTCGAGCGTCTTCAGGAGCGCATTAAAGGCCGGCTCGGTCAGCATATGGACTTCATCGATAATGATGACCTTGTGCTTGTCGCGCGACGGGGCATACCGCACGATCTCGCGCAGTTCCCGGACCTCATCGATCCCCCGGTTGGAGGCGCCGTCGATCTCCAGGCAGTCGACGGAGCGGCCCGCCACAATCGCGTTGCAGCTTGCGCACGCGCCGCATGGGTCGGGTGAGCGGCCCCGCTCGCAGTTGAGCGCCTTCGCCAGGATGCGGGCGGTCGTCGTCTTCCCGACTCCGCGCGGGCCGGCAAAGAGCAGGGCGTGAGCGACGCGATCTTTGGCGATGGCGTTCTTCAGGGTCTGGGTGACCGGTCGCTGGCCCGCCACCTCATCAAAGCTCTGGGGTCGCCATCGCCTGGCGAGAACGAGGTATGACATCTTATTTTTTACTTGGCCGTGCACCCGCCGTCGATCGCGGCTGCCGGGCTATGCCGGTGATCGAGGCTCCGGCCGAGCTTCCCCGCGGCACAGGAGCCTGTCTGTTTACCGTTGCTTCCTTCCGGATCTGGCGGGGTTCACAAACTCTCCTTGCGTGGGACCCGACCATCATCACACCGATCACAGGCCATCGCTCGAAGGCTTCAGACCTCGGGCGGGGATTCGATCCCGCTAGAGCGGATTGCGGGTACAGGGCACCGCTAACTCCCCATCTAGCACGGCCAAGTCTACTCCTGCTCACGACAACTCTTGCTGCCCCATGCCGGTTTCCATCGACTGCTTGACGTATTCCGCAATCCCTCGATCGATCGGATACCTTGGAGCATATCCCAGATCCGCTCGCGCGAGGGTCACATCGGCCTCGGTATGCGGTTGATAGAATGGGTACGGGTTATCAAAATAGTCGGGATCATGGTCAGTCCCGAGAGCGTTGTTTAAGAGCGCGATAACCTCATTGAACGAGGTGGAGCGCCCTGAGCCGACATTATACACGCCGCTGCGACCGGCCTCTGCGGCCAACAGCGTCGCCTCCACGACGTCTTTGACATACACAAAGTCGCGCGCCTGTTCCCCGTACTTGAAGATTCGCGGCCGCTTTCCCGCGCGAATCTGCTGCGCCAACTGGTAGATCATGCTGGCTGCGGCCCCTTTGTGGGCTTCGCCGGGTCCATACACATTAAAGTACCGGAGCCCGACAATCCTGAAGCCTCCTGGGGCATCATCAAAGCGCCTGGCCAGATTCTCCAGGAGCGCCTTCGAAAAACCGTACACGTT
>JAGWRQ010000266.1 GCA_028869615.1 Candidatus Methylomirabilota bacterium
ACGACTGAGAACGCTCGCCGCCTGTTCCGACTCCCACCACTCGAACAATGAGCGTCACCCGCGTAGCGCCGCGCTACTAAAGATTTGACTCGCTTTCCTCATCTCTATCCGGCAAATCGATCAGGGGAGAAAGCCTCGAGGGGGAAGGGCGGCTCCTTACCCAGAATCAGGTCGGCAATCAACTCTCCCGTCAGCGGTCCCAGCAGGATCCCGCTCCGATAGTGTCCTGTAGCCACGATCAGATTCGGGATATTCGCAAAGCGGCCGATGGCGGGGAGCCCATCCGCCAGCCGTGGGCGCAGTCCCGCCCATACTCTGTCGAAAGGCGCGGATATCAGAGTCGGCGCCATCGCCTTGGCAGCCTCGCACAGCCCTGCCACACCCGCAAGGGTGGGGGTCGAAGCGAATCCCGCCTGCTCAACGGTAGTCCCGATCAAGAGCTCCCCGTTGAGTCGCGGAACAAGATACCCCAACGGACCCCAGACGAGGTGGGTCAATAGGGGACGTTCGAACCGGGTCCGAACGATCTGGCCTCGCACGGGCTCCATGGGCAGCCTGTGACCGATGAGATCCAAGAGGCGGCCGGACCACGCGCCGGCGCAGGCCACGATGGTATCTGCCAGGATGGTTTTGCCGCCGACGTTGACGCCGCGCAGCCGGTCCTCCTCAAGAACGAAGTCGACCGCTTCGATGTTCTCAAGAATCTCGGCGCCGCAGGCGCGCGCCCCTGCTGCCAGCGCGGATACAACGGTACAAGGCCGAACATGGGCCTCATCCGGAAAGAAGAGCGCGCCTCCGATCTCGGGATTCAGGACGGGCTCCAGGGCGTGTAACTCACGTCCGGAAACCTCCTCTACGCGCAGTCCGGCCGACCGCTGCCAGGCGGCTCGTCCTTTGGCGGCTTCATGCTCGGTCGGATCGACGAGATACAGCAGTCCCCACCGGCAGTACTCAATGTCCTCCCCGGTCGCATCCCGAAGCTCATCGGCCAGTATCCGATAGCGATCTCTCGCGGCGAGGCAGAGGTCGAAAAAGGGTCCGGGTGCTTCCGCCTCCCCCTGCGGCACCAGCATGCCTGCCGAAGCTCGCGATGCCTCGCGCCCGAGTCCTTTACGCTCGATCAGGACGACACGCTTGACGTGAGCTCGAGTCAGGGCGTAGGCGCAGGCCACGCCGATAATCCCGCCGCCGATGATGATGACATCCGCGCCTTTAGCCATGGTTATAAAGAATCGTCACGCCGCGCCATAAGAAGCGCTTAATGGTGAAAGACGATGTCCGGGAAAAGCACTAAGGTCATGGCAATGGCGAGCAGCACCGGGACGACCGCCAGACCGTAGATCAGCCAATCCTCGGATTTCAGATGCATGTAGTTCAGCGCGACCAGCGTTGCCTTGACGGCTGCAATGGCAAAGATCAGGCTCATGACAGCCGACCTTCCCAGAGGTAACAGGGTAGCAAGGACTCCGGCCACCATCAACACGACCAGCCAGACCCAGATCACCGCATAGCGAGGGTGAATCCGTTCAGCAGTCACTTGGGGTCTCCTTCACACGACAACTCGACGGCTCCTCGGCGGTACACGCAACAAGACCAAATACTACAATATATTTTAGTACGAAAGATAGAGAAGCGGGAAGAGAAAGATCCAGACGATGTCAACAAAGTGCCAGTACAATCCCGCGATTTCAACGCGATAGCCGGTGCTCAACCCTCTTCCCGCGGCCAGCAACAGGATGATGTTCACGATAACCCCCGCAAGGACATGCAGCGCGTGCAGCCCTGTCAGCATATAGTAGAAGGCCCAGAAGGAACCGCTCCAGGGGGCCAGCCCCTCCATAATGTGGGAGGTGTACTCGTATGCTTTGATTCCGAGGAACGCCAACCCGAGCAGGATAGTGA
>JAGWRQ010000267.1 GCA_028869615.1 Candidatus Methylomirabilota bacterium
CCGGAGTGGCAAGAGGCGGTCCATCGATTAAAGCGGCAGGGGAAGGTCCAATTCTTTGGGGTCTCCATCATGGACCACCAGCCAGGAAGCGCGCTGGAGCTCGTGAGGTCCGGGCTGGTCGACACAGTTCAGGTGATCTACAACATCTTCGACCAATCCCCGGAAGAGGCCCTGTTCCCACTGTGCCTGGCGCATGACGTCGGCGTCATCGCCAGGGTCCCCTTCGACGAAGGGGGCCTGACCGGCAGGCTCTCTCCGGAGACGACCTTCCCCAAAGATTCGTTTCAGGGCTTCTACTTCCGCGAGGGTCGGTTGCAGGAGACGTGTGAACGCGTTGATCGACTCAAGCCGCTGCTGGGAGGGGAGGTCAAGACGGTGGCGCAGCTTGCGCTCAAGTTCTGCCTGAGCCACCCGGCGGTCTCAACTGTGATCCCCGGGATGCGCCGGCCGGAGCATGTGGAGGCGAACTGCTCAGTCTCCGATGGTGAGCCGCTTGGACCCGAGACGCTCGCCGCCCTGAGGGCTCACGCCTGGCCCAGAAACTTTTACCAGTAAGCAGAGCTGATCTCGCATGGTATTGTTCCGCTCATTGAGGTACACCAGCAGAGGAAGCCATGTCTGTGGATGAGAGTTGGAGCGACTACGTCATTGCCACCTATCGCCTGGCCGCCTCAGGCGATCTGGCTAAGAAGGCTGAGACGATCGCGCTGGGCATGACCGTCGGGAGTTGGACCGGTCTGCCGGCCGGCCGGCAGGAGGCGCTGGATCGCCACGCCGGCCGCGTCGTGATGGTGGAGGACAATCTCATTCGTATTGCCTATCCGTTGGTAAACCTCACGCCTGACCTCCCAGCCCTGCTCACCTGCGCCTTCGGCAAGCTGTCGATGGATGGAAAGATCCGCCTGGTTGACCTGACCCTGCCACCCCACTTCGCCGCCGCCTTTGCCGGGCCGAAGTTTGGGGTAGAAGGGGTACGCGAGAGAACCGGGGTCCACGGTCGTCCATTGCTTATGAGCATTTTCAAGTCCTGTGTGGGTCTCACACTTGCTGAACTGGCCGAGGGGTTCTTGCAGCAGGCATTGGGCGGCGTGAACCTGATCAAGGACGACGAGATCTTCTTCAATGACTCGGAAGCTCCTTTTGAGCGACGCTTGGAGGTGTGCCTGAAGGCGGCTGAGCGGGCGCGGCGGGAGACGGGCCAGGTGGTGCTGTATGCGATCAACCTGACCGGCCCGGTGCATCGGCTGCCTGAGAAGGCCCGGCGAGCTGTCAGCCTGGGAGCGAATGCACTGCTCATTAATGTCCTGCCCTATGGCTTTGACCTCTTGCAGCGACTGGCCGAGGATTCGGAGATTACCGTACCACTCGTGGCCCACCCGGCCCTGGCCGGAGCGCTCTACCCTTCTGACGACTACGGCATCGCTGCGCCGCTCCTACTTGGGACGCTGATGCGTCTGGCCGGGGCCGACCTGGTCCTATTCCCGTCCCCGTATGGTGGGATGGCCTTGGAACACGCTACGGCCCTGGATCTGGCCTCGCGACTCACAGACAAGGGCCGCCTGCCCCACCGTCCAGCCGTTCCAGTTCCGTCAGCGGGGATTCACCCGGGACTGGTGCCGCACATTATGGATGACTTCGGCATCGATGTCGTGATCAATGCAGGCGGCGGCATTCACGGTCATCCGGGCGGCGCGGCCGCGGGCGGGCGCGCCTTCCGCGCGGCGATTGCCGCCAGTGTGGCCGGTGTTCCTTTGGAGGAGGCTGCCGCAGACAGCAGCGATCTTCGAGCGGCCCTTGACCGGTGGGGTAGCGGCAAGCCCCGAATCCCAAAAGAGTTTCCGGCATGAGTCGGCAGACAGTCATTTTCTGCGACTTCGACGGGACAGCCGCCGAGCAG
>JAGWRQ010000069.1 GCA_028869615.1 Candidatus Methylomirabilota bacterium
GGTGTGAAGGTGGTGACCGGCGCCGTGAGCGATGATGGTCCCGACGACAGGCCGGCCAAGGAGATAGAGATCTCCCAACAGGTCGAGGACCTTATGGCGGACCAACTCGTCCCTGAAGCGGAGATTGCCGTTCAGCACCCCGCCGTCACCGATCACAATCGCGTTTTCAAACGACCCCCCCAGGCCCAAGTTGCGACGGCGAAGCTCTTTGATGTCTTTGAGGAAGCCGTAGGTCCGACAAGACGCAATCTCCCCGGCAAACCTCTCCCTGGTGATGTCGAAGGCGACCGACTGCTCTCCCAGAGCCGGGTGGTCGAAGCGCATCGTATAGATGACCTGAAGGCGCTCCGACGGGACGATCTGAATGCTCGAGCGCTCGGTCTCGACAACCAAACGCTCCTTAACCTTGAGATACGTCCTGGCAACCATCTGTCGTTTGAGGCCCGCTTTCCTGATCAGCTCGACAAATGGCGCGGCGCTGCCGTCCATGGCTGGAACCTCCGCGCCATTGAGCTCTACCAGCACATTGTCCAACCCCGTGCCGGCAAATGCCGCCATCAGATGTTCGATCGTCCTCACCTTGACGCCATCCTTGCCGATAGTGGTCGCATGCTGGACGTCAACGATTTGTGCGGGTTTGGCTTCAATAGTAGGAGCGAGGGGAAGGTCGATACGCTTGAACACGACACCGGAATTTGACGGCGCAGGACGGAGAGCCATCCTGACCGACTGGCCGGTATGCAGCCCGATCCCTTCGCAGGTGACTATAGTCTGAAGCGTTCGCTGATGGCTCACAATGATCTCCTTATCAGACCTGTTCTGTCTGAGATAATTCCCACCCCAGCTCCCACGAATCGGTCGAAATCTTACTCGAAGATCCTAAGTTTTGCAAATCGTGTAACGATTACGTCCGAGCACCGGACACCAATATACCTAAAAAACCGGTCCAGGTCCAGCATATTACTCGTATGGCTCCGGATCACAGGCCGACCATCGAGTCGGCATTGTGTAAACGAATGAGCCGCCCCGTTGGTTGACATGAGTCGCATCACAAACCGACCCGTAAGCCGGTATTGTAGGTACATTGCCGCTGGGGTGTCACTGTGATCTCGATGCCCAGCGTTGAAAGAGCCGTTGAACGGTATCACAACAAGGCAGATCCCTGAGAGGGCTCAGTAGCTTGGCCATGCTCGCCTCAGTCGCAGGTGGAACCGTCGGGATCCTCCGTCCTCCGCGATGGAAGCGTCTGGCTGGAGGACCTTGACGGGTTCGGCCGATTCTCAGCACGATCTCTCCCACCGCCGGTTCGCCGACCTCCGCGTTCAGGATCGTCTTTAACTGGTGCCGCAGCATGTGAAGTTCATGCAGCCAGATGGGATCCTCGACGCAGAGGTACAGGCATCCACCCCTGAAGTCCTCCACGCTCGCCCGCTCCTTGATGCGGCCGGCTACGGCCCGGTCCCAGGCTCGAAGGAGCGCGAGGTGACGGATTACCCGACCGAAACCCAGTCCTTGCAAGCTGCTCTCGAGGATGTCCGCACATCTGGCAGGGGCGGTCTGTGCGCTCCTCCGCCCCGATCCGTCGGTCCTCACCTGGCACACTCCACCGTTGGCGCCGCCTTCGTCGACTCAGCCGCCAGGATGATCGATAGCCCACGCAGAAAGGAGAAGGCCCGCTGTGCTGTCCGTTCACGATGGTCCTCCCTCGCACGGGACCCCGCACACGGCTTCATCGATGGCGCGATTAGCGAGGGCGTCCGCCTGACGATTCAGGTCGCGACCCACATGCTCAACTGAGAACCGACAGTTCGCAGCCGATAACTGATGAATGAGGGTGAGCGCCTGCGCGTACAATGCGGCGAGACGCGGGCTTTTGACTCGATATCTGCCCTGCACCTGTCTGACCAGCAACTCGGAGTCGGATCGAATCTTGACCACGGCGGGCTGAAGCTTCCCGGCCTCCCTCAGCGCAAACAGGAGCGCTTCATATTCGGCCACGTTGTTGGTCGCCTCGCCGATGTATTGCCAGAAGGCCCGGCGCAGCAGCCCGTCCCCTGTCTCCAGCATGACGCCGATCCCGGCCGGTCCCGGATTGCCGCGCGCCGCCCCATCGATGTGAATCACCAGTCGCAGGCCACGCGGGATCGGGCCGACGTCCGGTTTCCCCGCACCCGGCACGGTCACCCCTTCCAATAGAGGATCCGACCGCATCCTTCGCAGGTGCGAATCGCCTCGTTCCGGCGAACCTCATTGTATAACTGAGGCGTGATGGTCACATGGCACCCTTCGCAGGAACGGCCCGTTGCCTGAGCGACTGCCAGGCCATCTCGACTCTTGAGGAGCCGAAGGTATAACTGCAACAGGGATGCCTCCACGCGCTCCGACCGGCTCTCCCTGGTCTTCCGTAATATCGACAGGCGGTCTTGTAGTTTGTGCAACTCGTCTTCCCGCTGCTGCTTATTCTTCAGAAACTCCGCCTGTGCGACCCGGACCTTCTGCTCTTCCTGATCCCGAAGCTTCACCGTACTATCGATAGCGTCGAGACTGATGAGAATCTCTTCCTCCAGCGTCGAAATCTTCTGCTTGAGCCCCTCGACCTCCTTGAGGGTTGCCGAATATTCCTGGTTGGTCTTGATCTCATACAAACGACCTTGTCGCTTTTTGATCTCTCTGCCGGCCTCATCCAGATCGCGCTCTTTCTGGCGGCGAAGTTTTTGGAGTTGCTCCACCTCAGCAGCGGCCGCATCGAGGGCTGCCTTGGCCTGAACGAATTGCTGCTCCATCATGCGGATCTGGTCCGGGATGGTGGCTATGGCGGCTTCGAGTACGGCGATCTCGGCGTCGAGCGCCTGTAGCTGGACGAGTTGCTCTAAGTCCTGAAGCACAATGCCCTCCGGTGGCAAGCGACTGGCGACTATCTTGGTGGGCCCACCTGGACTCGAACCAGGGACGACCCGGTTATGAGCCGGGGGCTCTAACCAACTGAGCTATGGGCCCCAGCAGAAGATCAGCAGCCGACGGTACGCGATCAGCGGTCATGCTCGATAGTCCCTGGGCACTGATCGCTGCCCTAGGATTCCACAAAGCTCTTCAGCTTCCTGCTCCGAGTAGGATGTCGGAGTTTCCGCAGCGCCTTGGCCTCGATCTGCCTGATCCGCTCGCGGGTAACATCAAACTGCTGGCCCACTTCCTCCAAGGTGTGATCGCGCCCATCCCCGAGCCCGAAACGGAGCTTCAAGATCTTTTGCTCCCGTTCCGTCAGCGTCTCGAGCACCTGCTCGGTCTGACCGCTCAAGTTCATGCCGATGACGGCCTCGATCGGGGAGATAACCGCTTTATCCTCGATGAAGTCACCAAGATGCGATCCTTCCTCCTCCCCGATGGGCGTTTCCAGAGAGATCGGTTCCTGAGCAATCTTCAGGACTTTCCTGACCTTATCAACCGGCAGATCGATCTTCTGGGCGATCTCCTCCGGGGTCGGCTCCCTGCCATATTCCTGAACCAGGTACCGGGAGGCGCGGGTCAACTTGTTAATGGTCTCGATCATATGAACGGGGATCCGGATGGTGCGAGCCTGATCGGCAATGGCTCGCGTGATAGCCTGGCGGACCCACCACGTGGCATACGTGCTGAACTTATATCCTCGCTGGTATTCAAACTTATCCACTGCCCGCATCAGGCCGATATTTCCCTCCTGGATCAGGTCGAGGAACTGGAGCCCGCGATTGGTGTATTTCTTCGCGATACTGATCACCAGACGGAGGTTGGCCTCCACCATCTCCTTCTTCGCCAGGTGCGCCTTTCGCTCGCCGTTGGTGATGGTGTGAAGACAGGATCGTAACTCCTTGGCGGAGGCATCGGCCTCCTCCTCGACCCTCCGGATCTTTCGCTGGATAGCCGCGACCGCGCGTTCGCATTCATCCAGTCCCTTCCGGTCGAGCCCCGTCCGACGCAGTATACCTCGTATGACGGCAGTTCTGCCCCGGCCGTTGCCGGAGATAATCCTGATATCCTCCATGGACAAGCGGTGGACCCGTGCCACCTCACGAAGCTCCTGCTCGCCCTGTTCGATTCGTTCCAGGAGATTGCGGATCCTGGCCACCACTCGCTCGATCACCCGCTGGTTCACATGGAGCTTTCGAATCAGCGTGGCTTGCGCTGCTTTGCGACGCGCTATCTCACCCAGGATCCTCTGCTGCCACCGCTCGCTGAGACGGCCAACGCCGCGCTGGTAGCGGCGCCGGAGGCCGTCAATCTTCACCTGCTCATCTCGGAGGGCTTCCAGGGATGGGGTGTGTTCGGCCAGCAGCTCGCGCTCTTTCTGCTCAGAGATCTCGTCGAACTCATTGAGTGAGAGCAACTCATAAATACGAGCTCGGCCGTGCAACAGCCGCTCTCCGATTTCCGTAATCTCCCGAACCGCGACCCCAGCCTGGCAGACGGCTTCGGCGACCTCTTTATGGCCCTCTTCGATCCGTTTCGCAATCTGAATCTCTCCCTCACGGGTCAGCAGAGGAGTTTTGCCCATTTCCCGCAGATACATCCGAACCGGGTCGTCGGTCCTGCCGGCGGTCGACGGAACCAGCTCGGGCTCCGCCTCGACGCTCTCTTCTTCCGGCCGGGACGCAGGCGATCCGGCTGCCTTAGGTCGCTCTGTCTTATCAACGACCTCGATATCCATTTCCTCGAAGAGATTGAGGATCTTGTCGATCTGATCGCCGGAGGTGACCTCTTCCGGAAGAAAGCTATTCACCTCATCGTAGGTCAGGTAACCCTTTTTCCGTCCAAGCGACACCAACGGCTTGATCCCCTCTTTGATAGCGCCCGGGGCTGTCGCAATCGGCTTCTTTATGTTTCTGGAGCCGGCCTTGCCCCGAGCGCCCTTTGCCGACGAGGCAACCGGGGCAGCCTTATCCTGTTTGCTCACGACAGCCCGCTTGCGAACCACATGAAGAGGACGCGAGGTCTGACGATGCGTTCTCCATCGAGTGGTCTTCGACGGTCGTCTTGGCTTGTGCGCGTTTGCCATTCTGTCTCCCTTTTATTGCCAGCTATCAGCCATCTCCGCTATGGAACGATGAGCTATGAGCGATTGCTAGGCTCCACGATGCTGTCCGGACGTAAGAGGAGCTCGGTCGCGGCTGAGCGCAAGAAACTGGGTCTGCAACCGCGCAACCGCCGCATGATCACCCGCTCGTTCGGCCGCTTCCATCTGCCGCCGGAGCTCCTCACCCTTCGTGCGCTCACGCCTGACTTTGAGGTACACAAGATAATCGGAGAGGGCTCGCTCGATCGCCTCCTCCCCGTCGTACTCCACGAGATCTGTTGCCAACAACTCCGTAAGCACCCGTTGCGCCTCCGGTTCTACCGTGGCGAGGGGTATCGCGCCACGGTCTGCCCCAGGCCCCATGACCGCATACTGAAAGATCCTGCGAAGCGTGTGATCCTGCAACTCCTCCGGCCGCACGCTCTCCCGCACACGATGGGCCGCGCCGGGATGGTGGAGCGCGAGGTGGATGAGCTTCCACTCTATAGACGGCAACCCTTTCGGTTGCAACGCCATTGGGACCTGCTCGCGCTTGCGGCCTTTCATCTGGAGATTGAGTTCGCGGACAATGGCATCGTTGCTGACCGAAACCCGGCGTGCGAGTTTCTCCGTGTATCGCCGCCGGGTCACCTCATTGTGGACGGCGCTCAACAGTGGCAGGACCGCGTTCACCGCCGCGGCCTGGCCTTCTGGGCTGGTCAGATCGAACCCCGAGACCCTCCGATCAAGCAAGAATTCCATCAGGTCCTTCGATTGCGTGAGCGCATCGGTGAAGGCCGAGGCGCCCCGCGCCCGCAGAAACTGATCGGGATCTGCCCCGTCCGGGAGCAGGACCACCCGCCAGTCGAGTTCGCTGTTGAGCAAGCTCTCGACGCAACGTCTCGCCGCGGCAATCCCGGCGGCGTCCGGATCGAACACCAGGAACGCCCGGGTGCTATAACGGTGAAGCAGAGCGATCTGCTGGGCGGTCAGCGCCGTGCCCAGGACTGCCACGGTGTGCTGCACCCCATGAGCGTGCAACGCGATCAGATCGAAATAGCCTTCCACCACAAGAGCCGACCCCTCTTTGCGAATGGAGTCAGCCGCGAGGTGCAGGCCAAAAAGGTGCGCTCCCTTCTTGTAGATAGAGGTCTCCGGAGAGTTCAGATATTTCGGCAGGGAATCGTCCAGGACGCGACCACCGAAGGCGATCACTTGACCCGTCGGATCACAGATCGGGATCATCAGTCGGTTCCGGAAACGATCATACGCCCCGTCCCCATCTTTGCGCGGCAGCGCCAGCCCAGCCGCCTCCACCTGCTTCTTGGAGAACCCCCCGCGCAGCAGATGACGAAGGAGCCCATCCCAGGAAGCCGCTGCGTACCCGAGCCCGAACTGCTCGACCACCAAATCCGGGATACCCCGGCTCCTCAGATATTCACGGGCAGTGGCCCCCACCGACTGATGCTGAAGCTGGTGGCGAAAGAATTCCGCCGCCACCTTGTGAATCTCCAGCAGCCCCAGGCGCGCATGCTCGTTCTGCCCTGTCCCGCTCCCGGCATGTTCGCGGAACCTCGCCGGCAGGCTGATCCCGGCTCGGTCGGCCAGCGACCGGATCGCCTCGGGGAAGCTCCAGTGTTCCTGTTTCATCAGGAAACCGATCGCATCCCCGCCCTCCCCGCAGCCAAAACAGTGAAAGATCTGACGCTCCGGGTTGACAGTGAAGGAGGGGGTCTTTTCGCTATGGAAGGGACACAGGGCCTTGTAGTAACGTCCGGCAGACTTCAGGGGGAGGTATTTGCCAACAAGCTGCACGATATCAGTGCTGGCCAGCACCCGGGAGACCGCCTCCTCCGAGATCACTTTCATGCCGCTCCGCCCATGGAAACACCATGGGGATACAACTCCACGATGGTAGCGCCGATCCCCCCCTCCCGGTAGTCGGCTACCCGAAAGCGCTCGACCAGTGGGTGATCCAGAAGAAGCTCCGTCACAGTTTTTCTGAGGATTCCTGAGCCCTTTCCATGGATGATACGAACGGTGGACAGTCCGACGATGAATGCATCTCCGACATACTGGTCAAGACGCCGAGCCGCTTCAGTCGCATCACACCCGATCAGATTCAGCTCACCCTTCACGTCATCCTGTGTTCTGGACAGCCGAATCGGTCTGTTCGTCTCACCATGACCGGCGTCACCCGGGGACACAACGGCTTCCACAGGGACCCTCACCTTCCCAAGAGGAAGCCGGATCTCCACGATGCCGGTAGGCGAAGGCTTCCCGATCACGATCCCACGCTGCCCAAGCCCTTTGATTACAACCTCCTGCCCATCGCGAACCGAAGCCGCGCCAACGCTGCTTGCTACGCGATCTGCACCGGTCGCGTCGCTGAGCCTGACCTTCGTCTGCCGCTCCAGGTCGATGAGTTGCCGGCGCACCTGCTGCGCCGACCGCCCACGCGACTGCGCTGACCTGAACTCCCGGAGGAGTCGATCGATCTCAGCTCGAGCGTCAGCGACCGCTCCCTCCGTCTGTTGACAGGCCAGCCGGTACAGTTGCTCGGCCTCAGCCCTTGCCGTGTCCCGTCGCGCTTCGGCCTCACCGCGCGCCTTAGCGGTCTCGGCCGCCTCGCGGGTCAGCGCTTCGCGCTCGACGGCGAGACACTGCTGCTCACCCTCCAGCCGATCCAGCAGCAGCCGTAAAGGATCGCGTCCTTCGCCAAGCAGTCTCTCGGCCTGCTGAATGACGCTCGGAGGTAACCCGACCCGAGCGGCAATCGCCAAGCCATGGCTGCGACCGGAAAGCCCAATTAATAATCTATACAGCGGTCTCAGGGTGTCAAGGTCGAACTCTACGCAGCCGTTTTCGATTCGAGGGTGCGAATAGGCGTAGGCCTTGATGGCGTCCAGGTGCGTGGTCGCCACGACCAGCGCGTCTCGCTCCAGAAGCGCCTCAAGGATGGCGATCCCCAGGCACGCGCCCTCGACCGGGTCGGTGCCGGCGCCAAGTTCGTCGAGCAATACCAGGGTCCCGGGGCGCACCGCGTCGAGGATTTGCCGAATCTGACCGATGTGGGAGGAAAAGGTGCTCAGGCTTTGCTCAATACTCTGCTCATCGCCGATATCCGCCAGGACTCCACTGAAAAAGGGGACCTCGGAATCCGGAGAGGCCGGTAGATGTAAGCCGGCCTGCGCCATCAGTGCGAGCAGACCCGCGGTCTTCAAGGCGACCGTTTTGCCGCCGGTATTCGGTCCGGTGATGAGCAGCGCGTCAAAGCCATCGCCCAGACGCAGGTCGATCGGGACGGTCTGGTGTGTCCCGGCCGCATCTGTCTGTTCCAGCAAGAGTGGGTGCCGGGCGTCCCGCAGCAGCAGCGGACCCGCATCCTTCAAGGCGACAGGGACGCAGTGAAGCGTGTCGGCAAATCTGGCCGCGGCAGATCGAACGTCCAACTCAGCCGTCAGAAGTAGCGTCGAGAGCACCGCATCGGCCTTTGACCGGAGCGAAGCGGTGAGCGCGGCCAGCACCCTTCTGATCTCCTCCTCTTCAGACCGCCTCAACAACCGCAGCTGGTTATTGAGCTCTACAACCTCCTGGGGCTCCAGGAAGATGGTGACGCCGCTGACGGACCGATCTTGGACCACACCTTTCAGGACGGTCCGGTAGTTCGGTTTGACAGGGATCACGTACCGCTCGTTTCGAAGCGTCACGAGCGGTTCGGCGATATAGGGTTGGAGGGGAGGCGCCATCAGCAGGGACTGCAATCGAGCATGGATCAGGTGTCGGAGCTCATGGAGTCGAAGTCGAAGCTGGTTGAGCTTTCGGCTGGCCGTGTCCTTGACCTCTCCGTCGGCTTCGATCGCCGCGTGAATCTCTTCTGCCAGGTCGGTGTGATCATCCAGTCGGGAGGCGATGGCATAAAGCTGCGGGCACAGCTCCCTGGAGCGGGCGATTGCGTGGCGGATCGCCGCCGCCGCTTCCAGCGATGTGACGACCCTGACGAAATCGATTGCCGCGAGCACGGCCCCTTCGGGTCGAGATCGCCGAACCGACTCCCTGATGTCAAACAGTTGGTCAAATGGAAGCGCGGCTTCCCTGGACAGCAGCGCTCGAAATTCCTCAACCTCGTTCCGGACTGTCTTCGCTTCCTCCAGCGTACGAAGAGGGTGGATCCCTTGCGCCAACTCTCTTCCCAGAGGCGATCCGGCCTTGGCAGCCAATCTTGCCTGGATGGCAGGCCACTCCAAGACATCGAGAGTGTGCTGGTCAATCTGATTCATCTGACGCAGGGACCTCCGGATGCGTAGGCACGGAACCGCACGGATCCACTATAAACGCACAGGGGACTCGATTTCGAGTCCCCTGAACGGCCCACCCCGGTACGGGGGTAAATTCATGATGAGGCAATTGTGCGGTCATCACCGCCGTGCTAATGCGTCCTTGACCATCTGGCTGGCTACCTTCCCATCAGCCCGGCCTGAGATCTCCGGCATCAGGAGCGCCATGACCTTCCCCATGTCCTTCAGGGAACTCGCCTCCGCCGCGACAAGCGCCTCCTCTATCTTCTTTCGAAGCTCTTCCGGAGAGAGCGGCGGAGGCAGGTATGCCTCGAGGAGCTTCAGCTCCGCCTCCTCCTTCGCGGCCAGATCATCTCGTCCGCCTTTTGCATACTGCTCGATGGCCTCTTTTCTGAGCTTGCAAGAGGCAATCACTGCCTGGATGATTTCAGGGTCGTCTAACTCTCCCCGCTTTTCTATTTCCCTGTTCTTGATCAGCGCGTAAAGCAGCCGAAGTACTGACGTCCTCAACCGATCCCCACTTTTGAGGGCCGCCTTGAG
>JAGWRQ010000070.1 GCA_028869615.1 Candidatus Methylomirabilota bacterium
TGCACAGATGGAGGGATCGACATGCATCGAGTACAGAGTCTGCTGCACCGACGCCGGTTAGGCAGGCGTCAAGGGGCTTTGGTGCCCTGGTTTCTCACCATGGTTGTGATCGGCTCGTTATTAGCCTGGGGCACACAGGTCTTGGCCGGCCAGACCCGTGCTTACTACATCGCAGCCGTCGAGCTGGACTGGGACTACGCGCCGACCGGCATCAATCAGATCGGCGGGAGCGCGTTTAGTGCGAGCGAAAATATCTGGGTCCAAAGCGGCACAGAGCGGATTGGCAAGGTGTATCGCAAGGCGGCCTACCGCGAGTACACAGACGGGACTTTTACGACACCCAAGGTCGTCGAGTCGAGATGGCAACACCTAGGCATCCTGGGTCCCGTCATCCGAGGGGAGGTCGGGGATACCATTCAGGTCATCTTTAAGAATATGACCAGCTTCCCCAACAGCATGCACCCGCACGGCGTCTTCTATAGGAAGGACTCCGAGGGCGCCCCATATAACGACGGCACCTCTGGATCCGACAAGGCTGATGACGTTGTCCTACCGGGCGGAACCCACACCTATACCTGGCTGGCCCTGGAGCGATCCGGCCCGGGGCCAATGGATGGCAGTTCCATCCTTTGGATGTATCACTCCCACCCTGACGAGCCGAAAGATACGAATACGGGGCTGGTCGGACCGCTCATCATCACACGTCAGGGAAGCGCCAACCCGGATGGTTCGCCAAAGGATATCGACCGGGAGTTCGTCACGATGTTTACGAACTTCGACGAAAACGTCAGCCACTATCTGCTGGCCAACATAGACAGGTTCACCGGCCGGCCGGCGAAAGTCCGGGCGAGGTTGTTGGGGGATCCCGATTTCGTGGAGAGCAACATCATGGCCTCGATCAACGGCTTCGCGTTCGGCAACCTGCCGGGGTTGACTATGAGGCTGGGCGAGCGGGTGCGCTGGTACCTGATCAGCATCGGGACCGAGGTTGACCTGCACACCCCGCACTGGCATGGCCAGACTGTCCTCTCGATGGGGCGGCGCACCGACATGGTAGAGCTCCTCCCGGGGAGCATGATGACAGTTGACATGGCGCCGGACAACCCGGGCACCTGGCTGTATCACTGCCACGTCAACGACCACATTGTCGCAGGTATGATGGCGCTGTTTACGGTCACTGAGTAGCAAGGAATTATTCTTAGGAGAGGAGGCATCTCCTTTGCCCTCCCCGGCCGGTTATGGTATAAGCATGCGGATGCTTTCCCGACGGAGCTTTCTGACCACACTGCTCACGCCGGCCCTCCTGGCGCTGAGACCGGACCTGCTGCACGCGCAGGAGGGGGTCTTTCTTTCCGAAGAGGAAGCCCCCAGGGCGGTCTTCCCGGAGGCCACCCGGTTCGAAAAGAAGATCATCCCGTCAACGGAAGCCCTGCGGGAAAAGATGAAGGCCCTCCTCGGCCGCACGCGACCGTCCATTTGGGAGGATGCCTATGCCACGTTCCTCGCGCGTCGCAACGACGAGCGCCTCGGCTTTGCCGTCATCATCGAAGAGATCGGTAAGCACCGCCCCATCACATTTATCGTCGGCATCAAACCGGATGGAAAGGTCAAGGATGTCGCCCTGATGGCCTATCGTGAGGCTTACGGCGGGGAGGTGCGGGACCGGCGTTTCATGCGTCAGTATCACGAGAAGGACCTTACTGCCCCCCTCCTGCCCTATCGAGATATCGTCAATATCGCTGGAGCTACCCTCTCGGTCCAGTCGATCGGCCGAGGGGTCAGGAAGGCCCTGGCCCTGGCCCAGCTGGTCCTCCTCAATGGGTCCAATCGGCCATGACGGCTCAGCTTCTGCAGACCGAACCTTCTCGATCCCGCCTTACAAGGGCAACGGTGACTGACGCGCTGAGAGAAATACATTACGTCATGGGAACGCTGCTGGAGATCACGCTGTATCATGAACTGCGTGAGGAGGGCAAGCGGGTACTGGCCAGATGTTTTCAGGAGGCGCGGCGCCTGGAGGAGATCTTCTCAGCCTGCGATGACGACAGTGACCTGAACCGGCTCAACCGGCATGCAGGCCTGGGGCCCGTCGAAATCAACCAGGAACTCTGGTCGGCCCTGAAGATGGCGCTCTTCATGGGCCAAGCAACGGATGGGGCCATGGACATTACCGTCGGACCCCTCATCGACCTCTGGAGGGCAGCGGAAGAACGGGGTGTCATGCCCTCCCCTGCGTTGGTAACCGAGGCTCTCAGTCGGACAGGGGTCGCCAAGGTCCAACTCCTTCCAGCCAGCAAGGCGGAATTAACACAGACTGGGATGCAGCTGGACCTGGGTGGAATCGGCAAGGGATACGCTGTAGACCGACTCAGCGCGATTCTGGCTCAGGAGGGCGTTGCCAGCGCTTTCATTAATTTCGGACGGAGCAGCCTTGCGGCGATAGGATCGCCTCCTGCGCGGGACAGTTGGCCCGTCCTGCTCGGGAGTGGCGAGGGCGTGCCTATCGGTCTCGCACATCTGAACAATCAATACCTCGGCGTCTCAGGAAGCTTTGGTCGCTTCTTCGAGATCGGCGGGACTCGGTTGAGCCATCTGATCGATCCGCAGGACGGCTCCCCGCTTCGCCATCACAGCCTGAGCGTGGCCGTGGCCCGGACCGCGACTGAGGCAGAAGCCCTCACCAAGGCGATCATAATCCTCGGGGGAGTACAAGGCTTCGCCGCCGTCAGCCGATTCCCAGAGGCCGAGGGCTTATTGGTTCATTCGGACGGAAGGCAGATCGGCACCCCCGGATTCATCGGATTAGTTCGATTCGAAACCTCAGCGGCGACCCTGAGAGAAGGTGCCAGTTGAAAAACTTCACCTACCCCGTCTACAAGCTCTCGGCTGCCAGCCGGGAGGTCAAGATCGTCTACACCGGCTTCTTGATCTTTGTGGCGCTGGGGATGCTTACCATCGGCCTGTATCAGTTCAAGCGGATCGGCGCCACCCATGATCTGATCGTAGCCTACTATCGCGGTGGGGAGCTGGGGCAGGAGATAACCTACCCCAAGACCTTTACCCAGTTACTCGAGACCACCCACTTCCATGCCTTTATCATGGGGATCTCGTTCCTTACGCTTGCCCACCTCTTCATCGCCACCGGACTGGGTCCGCGAATAAAATGGTCCGTGATCGGCCTGGCGTTCTTTTCTTCCTTGGCTGATATCGCGGGGCCGTGGCTCATTCGGTATCTTTCTCCAGCCTTCGCCCTCCTGCAGCTTTTCGCGTGGCTCGGGATGTGGTTAGGGTATGGCGCGCTGATACTCCTTTCGCTGTATGAGATGTGGGGAAATGGCTGGCAGCGACCGAGTAGGGAGAGGGAGAAGAAAGGAAAAAAGCGAGCCCACGTACCTTAGCGAGACTGACTACTGACTGCGTTTTTCTGAGTAATTGAGGGCACAGACCTGCTCAAGCGTGCAGGCCCCGGCTTCGAGTTGGAACGTGGTGTGAGCGATGCCGAAGCGCTCCTTCAGCATGCGGCTGATCTGGTCGAGCAGCCGGTTGCCCTGGCTGGCCTGCAGATCGGTCACCTGGAGGTGGCAGCTCATGGCATAGACATGAGAGCTGAGGCTCCAGACATGCAGGTCGTGCACATCCTGGACCTCCGGGAAGCTGCGCACAGCCCGTAAGAGCCGATCCATTTGGACCCCGCGCGGAACGCCCTCCATCAACACATTCACGGTCTCTGCCACGATGTCCCAGCAGCCGACCAGCACCAACAGCCCGATCACACAACTCAGGAGCGGATCGATCAGGCTCCAGCCGCTCAGCAGTATGATGACCCCCGCCGCCACGACGCCAAGCGACACGAACCCATCACTCAGCAGGTGCAGAAAGGCGCTTCGGATGTTGAGATCTCTGGTTCCTCGCCGAAGCGACAGGGCGACCCCGACATTTATCAGAAACCCGATCCCCGCTACCGCCACCATGACGGGCGCCTCCGGCACAACCGGTGAGCCCAGCCGATTGATGGCCACATAGAACAGCCATAGGGTGATGCCGATCAGCGCGATCCCGTTGCCGAGGGCGGCCAGGATGCTGGCCCGGTGATAGCCAAAGGTCTTTCGTTCGTTGGCGGGGCGCTCCACCTGGCGAAGCGCAACCCATGAAATGGCCAGTCCGATGACGTCGCTGAAGTTATGCCACGCATCGCCTATGAGGGCGAGGCTGCCGGCAGTCAGACCTGCTACCAACTCGGCCAGGGCAAACAGGAGATTCAGGACGATGCCGATCTGCAAACGTCGACCGATGAAATCTCCATGGTCCTGGGCGAGACCTGGATTCATTCTGACCCCCACCTTACTGCCCTGCGAGAGGCGGCTCACCGTTTCCAGGCAAGGCGAGATCCCGGATCACCTGACCCGGCTCCCCCTTCAGCAAAACCGACCTGCCATTGAGCGACAGGGCCACGCCTCGGGGATTGCCGATGGTTATCGTAAATCTATTGTTTGCCGACCACTGCGCCGTCTCGCCGGCACGTAACAGGATCTCTCTCCGAGGCGCCCCGTCTGCGGACACCGCAAGCCAGGTCATCTCCTGTGCCTCGGCCCGTAGTCTATACCGAGAAGGCGGGCTCTGGGGTTCCTGTGCCTGGGGAGCAGTGGCTTGCGGACTGGGTGGGGCAGCAGTGAGACCTCCCGTTGGTGGCGTGGCCGTCTCAGCAGACGGGAGCGTCGTCTGGGCCGGCGGCATTGTTGGTGGCGAACCGGAAAAAAGGGAGAGTCCGATGAAGATCAAGGGAATCACGGCCGCTGCAGGCAGCAGGTAGATCAGCAGACGACGAAGATCAATCTGGGAGCCTGTTGATGACACCGAATGCGACGGCTCGCTCACCCTGGCCAAATTCACCTGCTCCTTCATCTGCGCCTCAACCTGCTTTGGATCGAGGCTAAGAAACGTGGCATATTCCGTCAGAAACCGAACGAGGTACAGTGGATCAGGAACCAGGTGAAATTGCTCTTGCTCCATCAGCCGGACGTAGGAGAGCGGAACCTTGCTGGCAGCAGCGGCCGCCTCGATGGTGAGGCCCTTTGCCGTTCTGGCTTCCTGCAAAATCGGGCCAATCGTTCTCGTCGGATCACCCGTGTCGTCACTCATATCACCCTCCGCTCGCGTGAGCCACGCGCCCAGACGCCGGCCACTGCGGTCCCCTCACCCGAACCCGCTGGGTGCGGAAAGGGTTCGGGTGAGGGGTGAGACTTTTCGAGGAACAATTGTACGCTACCATACTGGTGCATGAGAGGCAAGCGACCGGCGAGACTATCGATGCTCTTCATTATTGCCGTTATGGCCGTTCAGGTCGGCAATTCGCGTCAGCGCCTCATGCCATGACTCAACCCGGCGTACATTGCTGGGAAGCGGACTCTGATTCCATGGGCGATCGAACAGCAGGACCGGGATGGCTGCGTCCGCCACAGCAAGGGCGACCGCCAGCTCATCCTCAATGAAGAGACCGAGTTCTAATCCTGCAGCGACATCTGCCTTGTGACGCTCCACCGGGTCGCGCGTCCTGTGCACAACCGCCTCAAAGTGCGACAGTACGCCGACGCGTGTCAACCAGTCCATCGTAATCCTCTCGTCTCGTGGGGTTCGGCCGGTGATGATGTACAGATCATGGCCGTCATCGGCCAACGCTTCTATCGCCTCTTTGGCGTGAGGGATGAGCGAGCGGGACGAGAAGAAACCGTCTGCGATCAGCTCCGAGAAAAAGTCATCAGCTTCCTGTCGGGGAATCTGGGGAAACCGGTCGGCGATTCGCCAAGCCGCGTCCGCAAGCCCAACCTCGAAGCCAAAGCGCTCATTAAAGGCCTGCAGGTACTGCGGAAGTGAATCGGCCAAGACATCATCGAGATCGATGCCGATCTTCATGCCTGGCGCTCCCCAATCCATACGGTAGCGGGACAGATGGTCCTGAAAGCGCAGAAGCTACAGACCCACTGACTCGGCGTCGCCTGGAAGAGACCTGTCCGGATCCCGGCTGCAGCCTCTCGAACCCGATCGGCTGCCTGCTGGAGATCCTTTTCCTTTTTTATCGCCTGCCCGACGATGACGCCGCCAGGGGTCAGGAAGTGTAGCTCCACCCGGTCCGGCAACCGGCCGACCGACTCCCAGTAGGCCAGCGCATACAGCGCGAGCTGCTGACTCTCCCGGGCTTCTTTGTCTGCCGCTTTGTGATCCCGGGCCGAGGACGACTTATAGTCGATGATCACCGTCTCCCCCTCACGCTCGTCCATCCGATCCAAAAAACCGGTGACAATGTCGTCGTCCACTTCGAACCGGAACCGTTTCTCGACGGACGTCGGCGGTTGCCTTACTCCGGCAAAGGCATGGAACCCGGCGAGGGCATCCCGGCCTTCCTGCAGCCGCCGCTCTTCATGCTCCCGGGAGATGAACCCTTCATTGACCCAGTGGGCTTCGAAGGTGTCAATCAAATCCTCAAGCGACATCGTCTGTTCCTGGAGCCGACGATTATTATACGCCTGAACGGCCCGATGCAGTGCGGCGCCATAGACGACCGCATGATCCCTGAGAACCGGCACCCGCAGGATATGAACGTACTTATATTTCAATGGACAGGTCAGATAGTCGTCGATCTGGTAGTGGGAGAGGTTAAGCGGCGTATCGGCCCGGATAGCGGGATCGGTGTCGACCTGGGGCGGCGGCGCGCCTCGACCGATAGCCGCCTCGGGCGTCCCTCGCCAGGGCCGTTCCTCTTCCTCTTTCGGCAGCGCCAGCGTTTCCGCCAGGAACCGGCTGCGCTTCCATTCCCGCTTGGTCCCGTAATCCCTGGCCCGCGTGAGGAACAGGTGCCGCTTGGCCCGGGTCATCCCGACGTAGAACAGGCGCCGCTCCTCCTGCAAGTGAAAGTCGCCTGACGGTAGCGTCTCTTTGATCAGCTCATCGGGGAGTTGGATCGTATCTTTCCGATCGATCGAGGGGAACCGCTTCTCAACTAACCCCGCGAGAAACACCGCCTCAAACTCGAGCCCCTTGGCCTTGTGGAGCGTCAGGACGGCGACCGCTTCCTCCGCCGCTTCTCCCTCGGCGACGGGCGGGTCCTCGCCCGCCTCGATCAGCATCGTCAGATACGGGACAAAGCCGGCCACGCGGTCCTGGGGCGCTACCTCGCCAAACCGCTGAACCAGCCCGAAGAATGCGGCAAGGTTGCCGACCCGTTGATGATCACGGGTGGAGTTCGACCGAAGCAGTCGCTTCCCGTAGCCCGGTCGTTCCATCAGGAACTCGTACAGGATTCGGCCGGTCATCTCCCGAGCCGCTTTGCCCAGATATTGGTGCAGGTCGTCCAAGAGGGCGGCAGCGGCTGCGATCCCCTCGGGCGAGACACTGGACAGCTCGGGCAGAGCGTCCGGATGCGTTGTCAGATCGAGCAGCACCTCGTACAGGCTCCGATGCTTCCGACGCGCGTAGGCGTTGCAGAGGGGCAGATCCGCCGCCGGCACCCCATAAATATCGGAGCCGGCCAGATGAAAGAGGCTCAGGGAATCGTATGGGTCGGCCAGCAGGCGGAGGAACGAGATCGCCAGCCGTATCTCCTCCCGGTCGTACAGGCCCCTGGCGCCGCTGAAGCTCCACGGCAGTCCCCTCATGTTCAGCGCCCGCAGGAACGGGTCGGCATCGCTGTTTCTTCGAACAAGAATAGCGATGTCGCTTGGCGCGCACGCTTTCGCCTCGACCAGCTCTTCGATCTTCCCGGCCACCCAGTCGGCCTCCTCCTGATAGGTCTGGAAAACCATGCTCTCGACGGCCGGGCCATCGCCGCCGCAGGGCCTGAGGCGCTTGTCTACGCCTTCCTGGTACTCCAGGCGATCAGGATTGTTGTGCTGGATCAGACGGTAAGCGGCATCAAGAATACCGGGTGTCGAGCGGTAGTTTTCCACCAGCACGACTGTCTCCGCCTCGGGGAACTCCCGGCGGAAGCCGAGAATGTTACTGATTGAGGCCCCTCGAAACTTGAAGATCGACTGGTCGTCATCTCCCACCACTGTCACATTCCGATGGGAGGCCGCCAGGAGCTTCACGATCTGAAACTGGGCATAGTTGGTATCCTGGAACTCATCGACCAGGATATACCGGAACCGTTCCTGCAACCGTTGGAGCGTCAGTGGGTGTTGCCGAAGCAGGTTGAGTGTCCGCATCATCAGGTCCCCAAAGTCCAACTTGCCCTCCCGGGCCATCAGCTCCTGGTACTGTTGGTAGATCCTGGCGATCTCCACCTCCCGCTCGACCCGCTCCGCCAGCGCCTTATCATCGGGAGAGGCGGCCGCTCGATTTGCCAACTCCTCCGCGTAGATCGCATACTGCTCCGGACCGACATCCTCGTCCTTGGCTCGGCTGAATAGTTTCAGCAGGGCCTGGACATGCCGCAGCGGGTTGCCAAGCGGCCGGAAATAGTCGAGGGGGAGTTCGAACAGGTGCTCTTGAAAGAAGATCACCTGCTCCGCCTCCGTGAGCAGGCGGAAATCCGGGCTCAGCCCGATCTCCAACGCATGCTCCCGAAGCACGCGGTCTCCAAAGGCGTGAAAGGTGGAGATCCAGGTATCGGTGAACCCGTACGGGACCAGCAGGTCCACGCGCCGCTCCATCTCCGCCGCCGCTTTCTCGGTAAAGGTCAGGGCGAGGACCTGGTCCGGCCGGGCCCGCTTGCTGGTGATCAGGCGGGCGATCCGGCGGGCGATTACCGTGGTCTTCCCCGTCCCGGCGCCGGCAATCACGAGCAAAGGGCCGTCGCCGTGCGTGACCGCTGCCTGCTGGGCCGCATTCAGGCCCGCCAAGCTCGCCACGGGAGTGCTCGCTGAAATCACTGAGGTCTGTTCTGCCATTCTTCGTCAACCCTCCTGGGTCGCCCAACCATGTCCCTTCATAATATCAATGATGGTTCTTTCTGACCATAATGTTCTGGCTCTTCCGGATCTTATGCGAGCGAACAATACTCCAATGCGTCCCTGGGTCCGGCAGGCCGTCGTCACTCTCCCGCCTCCCTGAGCGACTATATTCAGACAAATTTCTTGTTAAGTGCCGGAAAAGGTTATAGAGTTTTGGCCAGCCTCAACAGCGGCTGATCGAGATAGACTGATCAGCATACATAATAGTTGGGCCACATAGGGCTTGCAAGGACCATAGTGCTACTATAGTATTACTCCTATGCGAACCGAACTCGTCACAACACTGAAGCGCCAAGCCACAGAGCTTCTCTCCGAGCTGGAACGGAACAAGGAGCCTATCCTCATTACGCAGCACGGCGTCCCAAGCGCCTACTTGGTGGACGTTGACACCTACGAGACCTTGCGGCATCGCATGAGTCTGCTCGAGGGAATTGCGCGTGGGGAGAAGGCTGTTGAGGAAGGGCGTACGCTCACTCATGCGCAGGCCAAGAAGCGCATGAATCGATGGCTGAAGTAATTTGGACCGAGCCGGCGCTGAGCGATCTGGATACCATCGCCGACTACATCGCATTGGACAATCCGGAAGCAGCGAAGATGTTGGTCCGGAACGTGTTTCGGCACGTGGGTCAGCTTGCTGATCATCCCAAGAGCGGTTCTAAGCCGCGAGAGCTCAAGGGGTGGCGCTACAGACAGATCATCGAGCCACCATGCCGGATCTTCTATCGGGAAGAGGGTTCGCGTGTCTATGTGCTGCATGTCATGCGAGGCGAACGGTTGCTTCGCCCTTCTGTTCTTGCAACACGCGGCAAGATCCCG
>JAGWRQ010000268.1 GCA_028869615.1 Candidatus Methylomirabilota bacterium
GCGGCCAGACCCGCGATGCCGCCCCCCACCACCACGATACGCTTGCTGCCGCTGTGCCGTTCCGTCGCCATCCGCACTCGCAAAAAGGTCTCTAGCCCTGCGCCACACGCCGGCGCACCAGATCGGCCAGCGCGCGGATGTAGAGAGGATGGTCGTTCACCGTGCCGGCCCGTTTGAAATCAATCCCGAGCGCATCGGCCAGCGCCTTGGCCGCGATGTCCAGATCGTAGCGCACCTCCACGTTGTCGCAGACAAAGCCGATGGGGGCCACTACCACCGATCGGCACCCTTCAGTGTGCAGCCTGCGTAGGACGTCGCTGACATCGGGTTCAAGCCACGGCTCTTTGAGACTCCCGCTACGGCTCTGATAGACCAGCGACCAGCAGGGATGCCCTAAGGTCTCCGCCACGAGTCGGCAGGATATCTCGAGCTGCTGTACATAGGGGGACGAGGCAGCCATCGAAGCCGGAATGCTGTGGGCCGTGAAGATCAGCGGCGTCACGTGACGGTGCGCATGGGGGATCGCCTGCAGTTGCGCGTGGACCATCTCGGCCATCGCCGCGATGAAATCCGGGTGGTTGTAGCATGGCAGGGCGAAGTCCACGTGCGGCGCCTTGGGCCCTGCAGCAACAAGCGCGTCAGCGACTGCCCTCACCGATCTGTCCCAGCTTGCCGCGCCGGAATCGTGCGCCGCCATAATCAGCCCGACTGCGCGCCGAACCCTGTCCCGGACCATCTGCTTCACCGTCTCGGCGACGAAGGGATGCCAATAGCGCATCCCGACATAGACGGGAAGCTTCGGTCCCTCGCGCTCCAGCAGTGCGGTCAGGCTTTCCGCCTGCCGGAAGGTCAGCTCAGTGATCGGCGACCGGCCGCCAAGCGCTTCGTAGTGACGAGCTGCCTCTTCCAGACGTTCTGGCGGAACCGACACGCCTCGTAGCACATTAGCGAGAAATGGACGGATCTCCTCAGACTTCGTGGGGCCTCCAAAGGCGATCATCAGCACGGCATCAAAGGAGGGCGCCACGTTACCTCGCCGTCGCTTCGTGGACATAGTCGATGAGCACGCGCAGGTGGTCTACGGGGGTTTGCGGCAAGATACCATGTCCGAGATTGAAGATGTGGCCTGGTCGTTTCGCCGCCCGCTCGAGGATCCGGTCGGCCTGGCGGCGAATCTTATCGGGTTCGGCGAATAGCGCTACCGGATCCAGATTACCCTGCACACCGACCCCATACCCAAGGCCGGCCCAGGCCTCTCCAAGATCCACTCGCCAGTCCAGTCCGATCACGTTCCCGCCGGCCTCTCGTATCAACGGCAGGAGCGAGGTGGTGTCGGTCCCAAAGTGAATGACCGGCACGCCCGGCGCAAGCTTCGCGATGGCGCGTTTCGAGTGAGGCAGGACGAACTCCCGATAGTCGTCTGGGCTGAGGCAGCCGACCCAGCTATCAAATAACTGCACCACCTGGACCCCCGCGGCGATCTGACCGTTCAGGTAGTCGGATACAATATCCGACAGCCGTTCCATAAGGGCATGCCACGCTGCGGGATCGCGGTACATGAGCGTCTTGGTTTGCTGATACTGGCGCGACCCGCGTCCCTCGATCAGGTACGAGGCCAGGGTAAACGGCGCCCCGGCGAACCCGATGAGGGGGATATGCGGCGGAAGCGCTGCGCGCGCCAAGCGCACTGCTTCGAAGAGGAACGACAGCGATCCCTGCATATCGACCGGTCGCAGCCGTTTCAGATCGGCCCCGCACCTGACCGGGTGATGGATGACCGGACCGTCCCCCTTGGTAAACTCCAATCCGACCCCCATCGGTTCCACCACCAGGAGGATGTCGCCGAAGATGATCGCGGCATC
>JAGWRQ010000071.1 GCA_028869615.1 Candidatus Methylomirabilota bacterium
CCCATGGCAACCAACTCCTCAGTAAGCGACTTGTCGGTCGAACTCGGGCGCGGGTTACCCGACGGATGGTTGTGGGCCACGATCAAGGCGGCGGCCCGGTGCCGGTTGGCAAGGTTCACCAGGTCCCGGAGGTAGACTGGGCTTTCCGTAAGCGACCCTTCGGAAGCGGTAACGCTCTCCAAGACCTCGTTGTTGCCGTTGAGCAGGAGCACCTTGAAGACCTCTTTGGCCAGGCCCTGCATCTGCGGTCGGAGCCATTCGTAGACCTCCTTCGATGAGGTCACGGCCCCCAGGACCTTCTTCTCCTCGGCCATCAGTCGACGGCCCAACTCCAGAGCAGCCTTGAGCTGGGCGATCTTGGCCAGGCCCAGCCCCTTCGCCTCTTGCAGCTCTTCCGCGCCTTTGCGGTCCAACTCGCGTAGGCCCCCCGTTTTTTCCAACAGGCTGCGGGCCAGCTCTACGGCGCTCTGGCCGCCGGTCCCGGTCCGAAGGAGAATGGCGATCAACTCCGCCGTGGTCAGCGCGCCCGGTCCATGCGCAAGCAGCCGCTCCCGTGGCCGTTCTTCGGCCGGCCACGCCTTAATCGTTGACGCATACCGCTGCTTCAGCCCCATGCCTCCTCCGCTCCGCTCTCTTCTACCCTCTCTCCCCCAACCCTGTCAAGCCAAAGCCCTTACTCCTCGTTTTAGATAACCGAGGTTACCAGCAACAGGAGCGTCAGGATCACCATCAGGGCAGCGGTCCCCCAGGCGATCAGGTTGTAGGTCGGCGAGTTGACGCGAATGCCCATGATCGCCCGATCGTTGATCAACAGGAGCATGAAGATCAGGACAAACGGAAGCAGGATGCCGTTCAGGGTCTGGGAGAGGTACATGATGGTGATGAGCGGCGCCTTCGGCCAGAGGATCAGCAGCGCGCTGGCCCCCACTATGCTGAGGTAGATGCTGAAGAACCCTGGCGCCTCGCGAAAGGTTCGATTGATGCCCGTATCCCAACCTAGCCCCTCGCAAACCGCATAGGCTGTTGATAAAGGAATGACCGCCGCCGCCGCGATCGAAGAGTTAAACAGGCCGAAGCCGAAAAGGAATGCGGCGAATCGGCCGGCGAAGGGTTCGATCGCCATCGCCGCCTGTTCGGCCGTCTCGACCCGGATGCCGTGCGGAAAGAGCGTCGCGCCACAGGCCACAATGATGAAGAACATCATGACACCCGCAATGACGCTGCCGAGGTAGGCGTCGGCCCTGGCATAGGAGAATTCGCGCGTGCTGATCCCTTTGTCCACGACCGAGGACTGCAAATAAAAGAGCATCCACGGAGCGATGGTCGTCCCCACGACGGTGATGAGCATCGTCAGATATGCACTGTCCATGTGGAAATTGGGACGCACGGTCTCGTGCAGGACCTCCAACCACGACGGTCTCGCCAAGAAGGCCGAGATGGCATAGACAAGGTAGAGGGCACTGGAGACGAGGAAGGCTTTCTCGACGAACCGGTAGGTCCCTTTCACAACCAGCCAACTGAGCAGGAGAGCGCTGGCGGGTACGGAAAAGTACCGGCTCACACCGTAGATCTCGGTGCTGGCCGCGATCCCGGCAAAATTCGCCACGGTATTGGCGAGATTGGCCAGGGCCAGCACGCTCAGGGCAACCAAGGTCACCCGGACTCCCAGCCGTTCTCGAATGAGCTCGGCCAAGCCTTTGCCGGCGAAGATCCCCATCCGAGCGTTCATCTCCTGGATCACCGCCAGGCTGATGACGATCAGCGGGATCGTCCAGAGCAGGCCAAAGCCGTAGCGGGCACCGGCCAGAGAGTAGGTGGCGATCCCCCCGGCGTCTTGATCGACGCTGGCGGTGATGATCCCTGGGCCCATGATGGCTAGAAATCGGAGGATCCGCCGCTTCTTGATCCGCGAAAGCCGCATCGAGTGTCCTGAGCGTGGAGACGGCTAAATGTACTTTTTCGCTACGCGCTGCTTCCATATCATCGGGAGGATCAGGTTCAGGACGTCATCAACAGTGATGATCCCTCTCAACTCCCCCCCCTCGTCTACTACCGGCACTGCCAAGAAGTTGTACTTGGTGAAGGTCTCAGCGACCTCGCGCAGGCCGCTTTCCGGCCGAACGCTGATAATCTGTCGCTCCATGATTTCTTCAAGTCGGTGGCCTGGGTCGGCCAGGATCAGCTCCCGAAGGCTCAGCACCCCGAGCAGCCGATCCAAGTCATCGGTCACGTAGATGTAGTAGATCGTCTCGGCCTTAGCCCCCTCAGCAGAGCGGAGCCGGCCAATCGCGTCAACCATGGTGAGGTCAGGCGGCAGAGTAAATACCTCGGTGGTCATGAGCCCGCCGGCGGTATCTTCCTCATGCGTGAGCAACTCGACCACATCCTGTGCCTCCTCTTCCTCCATCGTCTCGAGGAGCTCCTGCGCCTTTGCCTCCGGCAGGTCGCTCAGGATGTCCGCCGCCTCATCCGGCTCCATGCGCTCCAGGATGTCGGCAGCCTGTTCGCTCTCCATCATCTGGACCATCGAGCTCTGGACCTCCGGCTTGGTCTCGGTCAGCGTCTCGGCGGCAGTCTCTTCATCCAGGGCAGCCAGCACACTCGCACGCTCGCTCGGATTCAACTCCTCGATGATGTCGGCGATGTCGGCCGGATGGAGTTTCGCCAGTTTGGCATAGGCTGCACGGTGTTTGGCCTTAGCCAGCTCAGTCTCCATCGGTTCGACCACTTCCCAGGCGATCGTCTCTCGCTCCAACCGCATATTGAAGAGGCGCTCGAGCTGTTCAACAAAGCTATCGGACACAAGGTGCCGCAACAGGCTCCGGAGGCCGCCTTCCACCGCCACCAGTTGTAGCCGTCCCTGCGCCTCCTGGAACTCAAGGTCGTTAACCCGGATCACCTTGTGACACTTGGTGTCCACCACCTTTCGATCCACGAGGGTCTTCCCCAACCCCGTCTCTTCGGCCCGAGGCTCGACCGGCTGAAGCGCCCCACGCGCAGAAGAGAGGTGGATCACCGGTGGCTCCCACTCTAAGCGCGCCACGGCTTCCCACGACAGGATCAGTTCCTCCTTCTCAGGAGTGAGGACCGCGAGCTTGGTCACCGGGGGAAGGACCCCCAATGGCAAGAGAATCAGGTCCTGAAGCTGACCCACAAGCCGACCCTCAGCATCGAGGACCGGACAATGTCGCAACGTGGAGAAGAGGAGAGGCATACTTTTCACAGGAGGTCAGTGCGCGCGGCTGACCTCCGCCTCCGTTGCAGCCACAGGCTCCTCCTCCACGATCGAACCTCGCTTGCTGAAGAGCACCGACAGCCCCAGGATGGTCACGCAGGCCAGAACGATCATAGCCCGAGCGCCCCACCCAATTTGGCGAATGGCCAAGGGTGCGATCAAGATCGCGACGAGGTTCATGACCTTGATCATCGGGTTGATGGCCGGCCCGGCGGTGTCTTTGAACGGATCGCCGACCGTGTCGCCGATGACCGCCGCTTTGTGGCAGTCGGTCCCTTTCCCGCCAAACAGCCCCTCCTCGATCTTCTTCTTGGCATTGTCCCAGGCCCCGCCGGTATTCGCCAGGAACACCGCCATGAGCTGGCCGGTGAGGATCGCTCCGGCAAGGAAGCCGCCCAGCGCCGGCGCGCCGAAGGCGAACGCGACCAGGATCGGGCTGACAATCGAGAGGACGCCCGGCCCCAGCAACTCCTTCTGCGCCGCGGCGGTCACGATCTCCACGCAGCGACCGTAGTCGGGCTTTTCCTTGAACTCCATGATCCCCGGCTTCTCCCGAAACTGCCGCCGGACCTCTTCGACCAGGAGGAAGGCCGCCCGGCTCACCGCCTGGATCGCAAACGAAGAGAAGAGGAACGGGACCGCGCCCCCGATCAGGAAGCCGATGAAGACCTCCGGCAGGTTCACCTGGATCCCCTTCTCGAAGAGATGTGCCTCGTCGATGAAGGAGCGGAAGAGGGAGACGGCCGCGATGACCGCGGTGGCGATGGCCAGCCCTTTCGTCAGGGCCTTGGTGGTATTGCCGACCGCGTCGAGCTTGGCGACAATCCGATGGGCCTCAATTCCCGAGGGCGTCCTGGGCGCGTTCTTCAACGCGCCGGACATCTCGAAGATGCCGCTGGCATTGTCAGAGATGGGGCCGAATGTATCTTCGGCGAGTACGAAGCCGGTGGTGGCCAGCAGCCCCAGGCCGGCCAGGGCGATCCCATACGCCGATAGCGAAAAGCTCCCACCGAAGATGCTGTAGGAGCCAAAGATGGTGGCGGCGATGGCCAGAATGGCCCACACGCTCGACTCGAGGCCTGCGGCAAACCCGGAGAGGATCAGCGTCGCCGGTCCGGTCCGACTGGAATAAGCAATCTCGGTCACCGGCTTCTTATCGGTCGCGGTGAAATACTCCGTCAGCCACTGGATCACCAGCGCCAGGGCAATCCCCATGACATTGGCCAGGAAGACGCGCCACCAGAGGGCGCCGTATTTGTCGCTTACGATGTCGCCAAGGTAAAGGTAGCTCACGATCCAGAAGCCGACGACGGAACTAAGGGCCGCCACCCAAAAACCGAAGTTGATCGGCTTCATCGGGTTCATACCCGGATCGTCCTTGCCCCGAACGCACCAGGTTCCGAGGATCGAGCCGAAGACGCCCACGGCGCGGATCAAGAGGGGGTAAATGATCAAGGCCAGGACGACCTTAGAGGCGCTGGCGGCGCCACCGAACGACTCGACGAAGTCCTTATCCAGCATTGCCCCGGCGCCTAGAATGATGGCCGCGACCAGCGTCACCTCATACGACTCAAAGACGTCGGCCGCCATCCCGGCGCAGTCGCCCACATTGTCGCCGACATTATCGGCGATCGTGGCGGCATTGCGCGGGTCATCTTCAGGAATCCCCTTTTCCACCTTCCCGACCAGATCGGCCCCCACGTCAGCCGCCTTGGTGTAGATGCCGCCCCCCATGCGCATGAAGAGGGCGGCGAGCGATCCGCCGAAGCCAAAGCCCACCAGGATCTTCATGGCATTCTCTTTGAACAGCAGGAAGATGATGGTGGCGCCCAGGAGCCCAAGACCGACGGTGAACATCCCCGATACCGTCCCGGCCCGAAAGGCGATCTCCAAAGAGTGCTTGAAGCTGTGGAGCGCGGCGGCGGCGGTCCGCACATTGCCCTTCACGGCCAGCCACATGCCGACGTACCCTGCCCCATAGGAGGCCGCAACCCCCATGAAGAAGGCGAGCGCCACGCCAAGCGGCAGGAGCATCCCCTCGTAGAGCCCACGATACATGAAGAAGAGTCCGATCGTGATGGCGATGACGAACCAGATCATCGTCTTGACCTGTCGCGCAAGATAGGCTAGCGCCCCCTCTTCAATCGCCGTGGCCACATCCTGCATGGCCTGACTGCCGGGGTCTTCCTGGATGGTCTTCCTCGCGAGGAAGGCGCCGTATCCCAGGGCGATGAAGGCCGAGACCAGGACAAACCAGAGGATCTTCCATTCCTGCGGACCGAAGGTTGGCAATACGATACTGGCTTCACTCATGCAACGTGTCTCCTATTCAGGGGATTCATGGTCAGTGATATGGTGCATGCCACCTTGTCAGCCTGCAAGCGGCAATCTTCCTCTTCAAGGACCCTAAGGGTTTGCTCGTGAGAGTGGCGTGCCGAGTCACGGCAACGCCTGGGGTGGGGTTTACCAGGTCCCGGAAGGGACCTGTCCCCTCCCCTCGAGCAAGATGTCTATCAAACCTCGCGGACCTTCCTAGTCCGCAAAGAGGCGGAGTTGCTCCTGATTCTCCTCAACAAAGGGAATCGGGTAACAGCCGCTGAAACAAGCGTCACAGAAACCTGCCGCCCCCTGGCTCTCCTTCCCCGCAGCCTGCTGCAATCCTTTCAGGCTCAGATAGCCGAGGCTGTCGGCGTGAAGGTACCGTCGAATCTCCTCCACGTCGTGTGTGGAGGCGATCAGTTCCTTCCGCGTCGGAGTGTCAATGCCATAGTAGCAGGGAGCGATCGTGGGGGGAGAACTGATCCGTACATGGACCTCCTTTGCCCCAGCCGCTCTAATCATTGACACGATCTTCCGACTGGTCGTCCCGCGAACAATAGAGTCGTCCACAACGACCACACGCTTCCCCTCGAGTAACTCCTGAATAGCGTTCAGTTTGATCTTCACCCCGAAATGTCGAATCGCCTGTTTGGGCTCAATAAAGGTCCGACCGACATAATGATTGCGGATCAGGCCGTGTTCAAACGGTAGATGCGCCTCTTCGGCAAAACCCAGAGCGGCAGGCACTCCGGAATCGGGAACAGGGATCACCATATCCGCCTCGACCGGGTGCTCGCGCGCCAAGTGTCTGCCGAGATCTTTACGAATCCCTGCGACAGATCGACCGAATAAGAGACTGTCCGGCCTGGCGAAGTAGATATACTCAAAGATGCACTGAGACTTTGGCGCGGGTGGAAACGGAAAAAACGTGTGTACGCCGCTTTCATTGATCCGGATGAATTCGCCGGGCTCGATGTCGCGGACAAATTGCGCCTCGATCAGATCAAACGCGCAACTCTCCGACGCCAGGATCCACGCATCACCAAGTTTTCCCAACGACAGGGGACGAAAGCCGTAGGGATCGCGGACGCCCAACAACTCGGTCTCGTTCATGATGGCCAGGGAATAGGCGCCCCGAATCTGGCTCAGCGCATCGATTGAAGCCTCCAGTAGGTTCGGCTCCCGCGAGCGGGCGATCAGGTGAACGATCACCTCACTGTCGGTCGTGGAGCTGAATATCGAGCCCCGCGCTTCTAAGTCATGACGGAGCTTCTCGGCGTTGGTCAGATTGCCGTTATGCGCGAGGGCAATCTGACCTCGCAGGTAGCCGGCCAGCAGCGGCTGCGCATTCTTGAGTTGCGAGGTCCCGGTCGTCGAGTAACGGACATGACCGATGGCAAGCGCGCCCTTGAGACGACGAAGCCTGGTCTCGGAAAAGACGTCGGCCACCAATCCCATGGCCTTCTCCAGATGCAGCGACCCGCCGTCCGAGGTCGCAATGCCGGCGCTTTCCTGTCCCCTGTGCTGGAGCGCATATAGCGCCAGATAGGCGAGGTTGGCAGCCTCCGGATGGCCGTAAATCCCAACCACCCCGCATTCCTCGCGAAACTTATCCAACCGAACTTCGCCCATTTCAGCGTCTCGTTTTCACTTACAGCACTCGCTTGAGCCCGTGAATGGCCTGGCGAGTCCGGTGCTCGTTTTCCACCAGGGCAAATCGCACATACGCATCCCCATACTGTCCGAACCCGATCCCCGGGGACACGGCGACCTTCGCCTTGTCGAGGAGGAACTTCGAAAATTCCAGGGACCCCATGGCCAGGTACGACTCGGGGATCTTTGCCCAAACGAACATGGTTCCCTTCGGCTTCGACAGATTCCACCCGATCCGGTTCAGCCCGTCCACCAGCACGTCGCGCCGCGTCCGGTAGGTCTCAACCGTCTGCCCCACGCACGCCTGCGGGCCGTTCAGCGCGATGATCGCCGCGATCTGTATCGGCTGAAACATGCCGTAATCCAGATAGCTTTTGAGCCGCGTCAGCGCCGCAATGATCCGCGGATTGCCAACGCAGAACCCGACCCGCCAGCCAGGCATATTGTAGCTCTTGGAGAGCGTGAAGAACTCCACCCCGATCTCCTTTGCCCCAGGGACCTGCAAGAGGCTTGGCGCCTGATAGCCATCAAAGGTCAGATCCGCATAGGCCAGATCGTGGATCAGGATCAGGTGGTGCTCCTGCGCGAACGCCACGACCTTTTCGAAAAACTCGAGATCCACGGTGGCGGTGGTGGGGTTGTGGGGGAAGCTCAGGATCAGCAGTTTGGGCGGCGGCCAGATCTCCCGATGAGCGGCTATCAACGCCTCATAGAAGTCGACGCCCTCTTCGAGGCGAACGCTGCGGACATCCCCCCCAGCGATAATCACGGAGTACGGATGGATCGGATAGGTCGGACTCGGCACCAGGGCAACATCCCCCGGTTCTACGACCGCCAAGGCCAGGTGCGAAAGCCCCTCCTTGGCGCCAATGGTTGCAATCGCCTCCCGCTCGGGATCGATCTCAATCCCATATCGCCGCCCATACCAGTCGGCGATGGCGGACCGGAGCTTTGTGATCCCGCGCGAGGCGGAGTACCGGTGGTTGCGAGGGTTCCTGGCCGCCTCACAGAGCTTCTCTACGATGTGGGGAGGGGTCGGCAGATCGGGATTGCCCATCCCGAAGTCGATAATATCCTCGCCCCGGGCTCGCGCCTCGACCTTCAGTTCGGTCACGATGTTAAAGACGTACGGGGGCAGCCGACTGATTCGGTGGAACTCCTCCATCCACGCTCCTTTCGGTCACCGTGGCGACCGCTCATCTCGATGCTAAGTTCGCCTCCACGCTACCAAAAGGGGGCAACACTGTCAAACAGAATTGCGATCTCGAGAGGTCTCCCGCGTCATTGCGAAGCTGTTGCTTTGCAGCTTCAGATTGGCTTGCCACTGTCGTCGGCACTCACTTCATCAGAATGCCGGCGTCGGCACACGGCCCCAGGCGGTCTCGACGGGGAGAGTCTTTGCATCGAGCACGTTGAGGCTGTGCACATCCAGATCAACCATGAAATCGGGTGTCCGAACGGCATTCAACGCGAACACATCGGCCGGCTTGATGACGGCAACGTTCGATACTTTCAGGAAGATGAGTCGTCTCACCGAACCAGCAGCTATGCTGTGTTTCGAATGTGGGGGCTCGAAGGCGGAACGCTGTGCGCCTCCCAGGTGACCAAAGGGATGAAAAATCCAGTCAGTAAACCTGCTGATTGCATGCTGGTGTTTATAGAGCTGCCACTCGCCCCCAGTATCCGCAATCAGTCCCTGCATGACGTAGTTCGTCGGCAGAAAATACGCAACGTATGACTCGTTCTCTTTCAACCGCGATCGGACCTCGTCTACCTTGAGGATGTCCGCCATCCGGTTCTGCATCAGCGGCTCATCTTCTGGCAGCACTGCAAGCGCGACCACGTTCGAGTCTGTCCATATGGGAAGATGCGTTACCGTGTACTGCCGTAGGAGAAATGCCCCTCCGATTGCGCAGATCGCAATCAGGACGAACAGAGCGACCTTGCTCGCGACGGTTGCAAAGGCGATCGAGCGTTCAAGCGATTTCGGCAGGAACATGCCCGTTCCTCGCATGTATTCGCTGTAGGTATCCGGGTACTGCGCCAGCATGCGCCGCTCCTCGTCTTTGGACAAGGCGTAGTACACCGTAACCATCACGAGCCACAAGACAACAACGATGAACCTGGGCCAGAGGATGGCTAGACCGGCGCCCGCAATAGCGAGCGCGAGGTACTGGGGATGCCTGATCCAGCGATAGGCCCCTTTCACAACAGTCCCTCTCTGTAGGAACTTGCTCCAGTAAACCTGAATCGCGCAGATGAGAAAGATGGCAATACCGAGCAAAAACAAAATCGAGCCCATCACGCGCACGGCTCTCAGTGGCGCATTGGGCGGTACAACCATGTGGGTGAAGAAGAAAGCGCTGAGCCACTTCGTGGCCTGGTACTTTGCTAAGCCCAGGAGAACCCGATTGAACGCGGAATAGAAGAAGCCGGCAAAGGGACTGATCATTATCAGGATTTCAAAGCAGATCACGAAGTAGAGAACAATG
>JAGWRQ010000072.1 GCA_028869615.1 Candidatus Methylomirabilota bacterium
TCGTGGCTCTGGCCGTGCGGAATGCATTGCTGGCGCACGAGCTGGCCTCCATCCTTCGAGCATGCGAGGCTAGAGGCATGGCCCACGCGCCTCTGCGAGGGCTGGCCTTAGCAGAGCGTCTCTATGGCGATATCACAGCCCGTCCGATGGGGGACATTGATCTCCTTGTGCGCAAAGCAGACCTGCCAGAAGTTGCTGAGGCATTGAAGGGTCTGGGGTTCAAGGAGATGGACCGCCGACCTGGATTCGCTCGGACTTTCTCTTATACGCTTGAGTTCTTTAAAGACCGACACGGCTGGGTTATCGTGGAGCCCCACTGGTCGATTGCCTACCCTCCATTTGTTGATAGGGTTGATATGGAAGCTGTATGGAACCGATGCGTGCGGGGCCAGGTCGTTGGTGCGGATGCATGGCTTCTGAGTCCCGAAGACCTGTTTGTGCACCTGTGCTTCCATCTCATCCACCGGGGTGATGACGCCCCGCTCCTCTGGTTCTACGAGCTCGATCGGCTTCTGCGACACAAAGAGACCGCGCTTGATTGGCAACAGGTGGTGCTCATCGCTCGACAGGCTGGTCTGGGATTGTTTGTTGCCGAGGTCTTGGGAAAGGTCAAGGACCTTTTCGATTCCCCAGTTCCCGATCTTGTCTTATCGGAGCTTAGGGCGCAAGTCGTACCCCATGCTGCGCCGGCGGTCGGAAGATCGGTCGAAAGCAGGCTGGTCCGACTGTTAGCGGGAGGGTTCCATGTGGACGGCGTCGAGAGCTTCGCACTGTTCTTTACAATCAGGGGCCTTCGAGCCAAGGCACGCTATACCTTGGCCCTCCTGTTTCCCTCACCCCAATTCATGCTCCTTCAGTACGGATTGTCCAGGCGCTGGCAGCTTCCCCTTTGCTATCTCGCCAGAGTCGTTCACTTGTGCTGGGAAGCGTTGAAGGGGATCAGTGGCCTGTTACACTCAAGCAGAGTCCTTCCCGTAGTTGCTGCCGCGAAACAGAAGCTGCGGCACAAGTGAAGCGGACAACGAGAACGGCGCTACCCGGTGAGCGCTTCCATAGAAGCCGGACCGATGATGTGCAGGAGGATCTCTTTGGACAGATCGAGCAGCCTGGGCTGAGGAAGTTTTTCGCCGGACGCATCGGACCAGACCTCGACGACCGGGCGAAACGGGTTGGCCTTGTTGGTGGCAACGATCCGACAGATCTCTTTGGTGCTCAGACGGACCCAGCTTCCCACCGGGTAGCTTGATAAGCCGTTGATCAGCGCCCGCCAGATCACGTAGCTGAAGTGCTCCCGCTCGGTGCGCAATATCTGTCTGATAATCTCAAATGGTGCGAAGCTGCTGCGGTATGGACGCGCATGCGCCATCGCCTCATAGATCTCGCAGATGCCGATGATCTTGGCAGCCTTGTGAATCTGGTCGCCTCTCAACCCCTTGGGGTAACCTGTGCCGTCTTCTCGTTCGTGATGCTGGGCGGCGACCTCCGCCAACCATTCCCAAGTCGGTCCAAGACTGTGCAGGATCTCATAGCTGTGGATCGGATGTGCCTGAATGAGGGCGCGCTCGCCTTTGGAAAGCGGTCCCGGCTTGGTCAGGAGGACCTCGGGACACCGGGTCATTCCGATGTTGCAGAGCATACTGGCGAGGGCAAGTTCTGTGAGCTTGGCCAGCGGGTAATCCAAGACGTCCCCGAGCTTCAACGCGTAGATGGCGGTGTTTAGACCCTGATGGACGAGGTCATACATTGTGTCATTGGCGTCGAGGGTCCGCATCATGAGGGGCTCGCATGGCACAATAAACGATTCGTTCGATACCCGCTGCCGGTTCTCCTTGGCTGCGGCCTTGGCCAATCGTTTCGCTATCTCTACTATTGGTTCAATGGCGAAGGGCTCGCGGCGGCTCGCGGCAGTGAAAATGATCCTGAGGCAATCATCGGCGGCGGCATACAGCTCACTGGGGCTGACATGTCCTGGCACAAAGATGGGTGGTTCTTCAGGAGGAGGCGAAGGCGCCGCCAGCGCTGCCTTCCAGTCCTCCTTCGGAGGATCGGTGGCCTGCTCATCGCTCTCGGTTTTCGGCTCGGGCTCAGCCTTGGCGGGGGCGGACTTTGCCGGGCGAGACGTGACCTTCTTCCCCTTTTGTTGAGCCCGAATCAGATCGACCATTCGCATGGCTGTACTTCCGCCTCTCAACACACCCCTGCAAGCGCGGCGTGCACGATCTTCTCGTCGATCAGTGCGGCTTTCTCCGCAAATCCAATCAGGAGACAGAGGTCACAGAGGTTGTTGATTCTCCGGGGAGTTCCCTCTGCCAGATGATAGATCATTTGGAGCGCCTCTCCTGAAAAAAGCTCCCGTTGGGCCCCCGCCTTCTTACTTCGGAAAGAGATGTACTCAGCGGTTTCCTGCTCTGTCAGTGGAAGCAGGCGGTATTTTATAACGATGCGCTGCTCGAGCGCCGGCACCCGCTTGATCTTCTCCTCCAGATCGAGTTGACCGATCAGGATGAGGGTCAGTAGAAACCTATCGTTCAATTGGAAGTTCAAGAGCAGGCGCAGTTCCTCCAGAATCCCCTTCTTTTCTATGATCAGGTGTGCCTCATCAATAATTATGATGGTATCTTTTCCGCTCTGGTAGTTGCTGATCATTCGGCGGTTCATCGCGTGAAGGGAGTCCACCCGCTGGACGGCGCGGTCGTCCTTGTCGCCCTCAAATTGGTAGATAATCTCCCGAAGGAACTGCACCGGAGAGAGGATCGGTGAGGTGACGACGGCCACATCGTACCGTTGGGGGGGCAACTCTCTCACCAGCGTTCGACTGACCAGCGTCTTTCCGCACCCGATGTCGCCGGTGAGGATAGCAGCCCCCTTTCGGCCCTGAATGACGTATAATAGTCGCATCAGGGCCTCTCCATGTTTGGGCGAGGGAAACAGGAAATCCGGATCGGGAACGTTGACGAACGGCTCTTTGACCAGCCCCCAATAGTCTAAAAACATCTCGTTATCTAAGCCCCCGATTTCGGTTTAGTCTTACCCCCAAACCGGCGCATCTTACCCTGACCACTCACAAGGCGAATATACCAATACCCTTTGGATCTCCGATCCATAAGGGTCAAACCTTACTCTATGCACTACTAAACATTTCTACCATACGTTCTCTATTTGCGTCAATCAAATAAACTTTTCAAGAAGTTCGTCAACTGAAGGGTTGAGCGCGAGTCTTTGTAGCGTGGCAGCGCGGCTGCTCTTGACAACCTAGCTGAAATCGCCTACGGTTATCCGGGATGAGTGTGGCTCGTCGATTGCGGCCTTGCGGGTCAAGGAGGGTTGTCATGGTGGAGAGGACAGCGGAACGGGGGAACGGAAAAGAGCGGGAACGCGCGCTGGATCTGGCAATCGCCCAGATCGAGAAATTGTACGGCAAGGGCTCCATTATGAGGCTGGGAACGTCGGGGGCACTTGTTCCTATTTCGGCTATCTCAACCGGCTCGCTGGAGTTGGACGCTGCGCTGGGAGTAGGGGGCGTACCGCGGGGCCGCATCATCGAGATCTTTGGGCCGGAGTCTTCCGGGAAGACAACGTTAGCCCTGCACATCATTGCCGAGGCGCAGCGGACGGGTGGCTCCGCCGCTTTTGTCGATGCCGAACACGCGCTTGACCCGGCCTATGCTCGGTCCCTGGGGGTAAACATCGATGACGTCCTGATCTCTCAACCGGATACGGGGGAACAGGCTCTCGAGATCACTGAGGTTCTGGTTCGGAGCGGGGCCATCGATGTCGTCGTGATCGACTCAGTCGCTGCCCTCGTGCCTCGGGCCGAGATCGACGGCGAGATGGGTGAACCCACGATGGGCCTTCAGGCCAGGCTGATGTCCCAGGCGCTCCGGAAGCTTACGGCGGCGATCAGTAAGTCCAAGACTTGCGTGATCTTCATCAATCAACTTCGAGAGAAGATCGGGGTCATGTTCGGCAATCCCGAGACCACGACCGGCGGCCGGGCGTTGAAGTTCTACTCGTCGATCCGCCTTGACATCCGGAGGATCTCCAGCATCAAAGAAGGAGACGAGGTGGTGGGGTCGCGCGTGAAGGTCAAGGTGGTTAAGAATAAGGTTGCCCCTCCTTTTAAAGAGGCTGAGTTTGACCTCATCTACGGCGAGGGAATCTCGCGGACCGGAGGTCTGTTGGATCTTGGTGTCGAGCACAAAATTGTTGAAAAGAGCGGCTCGTGGTTCTCCTATGCCGGGGAACGGATTGGCCAGGGTCGGGAAAACGCCAAGCGCTTCCTCCAGGAGAACGCTGTCCTCTGCAATGAGATCGAAGGAAAGGTGCGCGCGGCCTTAGGGTTGACCGCCGCTGTCGAGACGGCAGTAGCGTCGCAGGCGCGTTGATGCCTTGTACACTGAATGGTGTCAGTCATGAATGGAGCGGCTGCTGCAGAAATGCCTTTCGATCTTGACGGCCTACTGAGACTGGCTTTCGAGCAACGCGCCTCGGATCTCCACCTGAAAGTTGGCGCCCCGCCTCTTCTTCGAATCGATCACCAGCTTGTCCCCGTGCAGGATCGACCGTGCCTCACCCAAGCCGATCTCGAAACGATTGTCAGCCTCGTCACGACGGAGTTGCAACGACAGCAATTTGTGCAACGTCGGGAACTGGACCTCAGCTACGGCGTGGCTGGACTGGGACGGTTTCGGATCAACTTCTTTCGACAGCGGGGGATGGTAGGGGCCACCTTTCGGGTTATTCCGCTCAACATCAAAACGATTGAAGCGCTCGATCTTCCACCGGTCATCGGGAAGCTGGCGATGGAACCCAGGGGGATGGTGTTGGTCACCGGCACTACAGGAAGCGGCAAATCAACAACCCTGGCAGCCATGATCGGTCATATCAACAGCAATAGAATGGGGCACATCGTGACGATTGAAGACCCGATTGAGTTCCTCCATTCGGACAATCGGTGCCTGATCAACCAGCGCGAAGTCGGGAGTGATACTGAGTCGTTTGCCGGTGCGCTGCGCAGCGCGCTTCGTCAAGATCCCGATGTGATCCTGGTAGGAGAGATGCGCGATCTCGACACGGTCAGTACGGCGCTTGTGGCTGCAGAGACGGGTCATATGGTCTTTAGTACGCTGCACACCTCCGATGCAGCCGAGACAATCAATCGCATCATCGCGATCTTCCCACCTTATCAACACAATCAAATCCGGTTGCAACTCGCCTCGTCGCTTCGGGGGGTCATCTCGATGCGCTTGATCCCGCAGGTGGACGGCAAAGGACGCGTGCCGGCGGTCGAGGCCATGGTCGTAACCGCTACCATTCGGGAGTGCATTGTCGACGCTGAGAAGACCAGAAAGATTCCAGACGTCATCGCGGCCGGAACGTCGGAGTATGGGATGCAAACCTTCGATCAATCACTCATGAGTCTGCACAAGCGGGGGCTGGTGAGCTATGAGGAGGCACTGAAGTGGAGCAGCAACCCCAGCGACTTCGCCCTGAAGGTTCGAGGGATCGAGAGCGGGACGGATCAACCCTGGGCCGCAGGACAAAAAGGGGGCTTGGGCGAACGGAAGCTTCGCTGAAGGCCCAGTCTCCTGAGACGGCTTACAAGGCCGGCGTACGCCTCCTCACTGCTCGTGATAGAACAAGCGTTGAGCTTGCTCGCTTGCTGGCGATGAGGGGATTTTCTCATGTGGAGTCAGGGGCGGCGATCGAGCGACTGAAGGAGAAAGGATACCTGAACGACCGACGATTCGCGACCACCTGGGCCAGGGGCCGCGTACAGACAAGGCCGATGGGGCCGCATCGCCTGAGCAAGGAGCTCGAAACCAGGGGGGTTCAGGCGTCACTCATGCGTGAAGTTTTGGAAGAGATCTACGAAGAGGGAGAAGAGCCGGTGGCCCGCCGCGCGATGGCAAGTAAGCTCTCGGCGCTTGGCCGTCGGTCGGCTCCATCCAGAACCGCTCAGGTGGCGCGGTTTCTCCACCGACGAGGATTTTCAGCCGAAATCATCTGGCGGCTGCTTCATGAGAAGCCGCAGGGGTAGTGGATTACGCGATGCCGCGGTTGACAGGCGGAGAGATCCGCGAACGATTCTTGCGATTTTTTGAGCGGAACGACCATACGGTCGTTGCCAGTTCGTCACTGGTCCCTGCCGGCGACCCGACGCTGCTCTTCACGAATGCCGGGATGGTGCCGTTTAAAGGGGTCTTCCTGGGGACGGATCCGCGTCCCTACCGGCGCGCCGTCTCGGTCCAGAAATGTTTGCGCGTCAGCGGGAAACATAACGACTTGGAGAATGTCGGTCGAACCGCCCGTCACCACACCTTTTTTGAGATGCTCGGCAACTTCTCCTTTGGCGATTACTTTAAGGAGGGCGCCATTGAATACGGCTGGGCGTTCCTGACGCGCGAGCTGGAGTTGCCGGAGGATCGGCTCTGGGTCACCATTTACAAGGATGACGATGTGGCGGGCGAGCTGTGGCAGAGGCTGACCGGCCTGTCGCCTGATCGTATCGTCCGCCTGGGGGAAAAAGACAATTTCTGGTCTATGGGCGAGACCGGTCCATGCGGGCCGTGCTCAGAGTTGATCTTCGATCAGGGTCCGAGGATCGGTTGCGGACGGCCGACCTGCGGTATTGAATGCGGGTGCGATCGCTATCTGGAACTGTGGAACCTGGTGTTCATGCAATACAATCGTGATGCCTCCGGGACCCTCACGCCGCTGCCGAAGCCAAGCATTGATACGGGAGCCGGGCTGGAGCGGATGGCCGCAGTCTGCCAAGGGGTAAAGAGTAATTTTGAGAGCGACCTGATTCGTCCACTGATCGCCACGGTCGAGGAGCTCTCGCAGAAACGATACGGGGCGGACGAGCAGGATGATGTATCGATGAGGGTCATCGCCGACCACGCGAGGGCGGTCACCTTCGCATTGGCCGACGGCGTACTGCCCAGCAACGAGGGGCGAGGCTACGTACTGCGGCGGATCCTCCGGCGCGCGCTCCGACATGGTCGTCTCCTTGGACTGGATGAGCCGTTCCTCGCCGCTGCCACCGACAAGGTCATTGACCTGATGACGGATGCCTATCCGGAGCTGCCGGCAAACAGGGCGCACGTCGCGCGCCTGGCCTGGATCGAGGAGGACCGGTTCGGCATTGTGCTGCGTGAGGCGCTCCCTCGGCTGCATGACCTCATTCAGAATGTCAGGTCTCAGACGGCAGAGCGGGCTATCTTGCCAGGGCTAAAGCTCTTTGAGTTGTACGATACCTACGGCGTACCGCGCGACCTAATCGATGAAATCGCCGTTGAGCAGTCGGTCACATGCGATTGGGACGGGTTCGAGACGGAGTTGAGACGCCAGCGCGACATGTCGCGGGCGCACCTGAAAGCGTTTGGAGATGTCCAGGGGGTTGCGGAAGCCTTCCATGACCTTGTCAGGGCGAGGCAAACAGTGTTCCTGGGCTATGAGCGCCTCGAGCTGGCGGCGTCGGTGGTTGCGGTCATCGCTGACGGCAAACAGGTCGATCGGATTGGCGCGGGGCAGGAAGGCGAGGTCGTCCTCGACCAGACCCCCTTCTATGCGGAATCCGGCGGGCAGGTGGGTGATGCCGGGTACCTTCGAGGTGACGCGGTCCTCGCGGAGGTCCTGGACACGAAACGCCCGTTGGCCGGATTGATCGTCCATCGAGTTCTGGTAAAGCGGGGCGAGATCAGGAACGGTCAGCGATTCCTCGCCTCGGTTGATGCGGGTCGGCGGAGTACGACGGTCAAAAATCACACCGCCACACACCTCGTCCACGCGGCGCTCCGACAGATCCTCGGAGATCATGTGCGACAGGAAGGCTCGCTGGTGGCGCCGGACCGCTTGCGCTTTGACTTCCGACACTACGGGCCCCTGAGTCCCGCCGAGGTCACGCAGATCGAGGAAATGGTCAATGCGAAGCTCTGGGCCAACCTGCCGGTGACGGTCGAAGAGATGCGGCTGGATGAGGCGCTGGCGAAAGGCGCGCTGGCGTTCTTCGGCGACAAGTACGGGGACGAGGTGCGGGTGGTGAGTGTTGCCGACTTCAGCATCGAACTATGTGGAGGGACCCACACCAGGGCGACAGGGGAGATCGGCCTGTTCAAGATCGCCCATGAGACAGGCGTCGCCGCAGGCATACGGCGAATCGAGGCCCTAACCGGCCCTGGCGCCTTTCAGCACTTGAAACGCGAGGGCGAGGTCCTGCGGGAATCGGCTGATCGGCTGAAGAGTAAGCCGCTTGAAGTGCCGGAAAAGGTGGACCGCCTCTTCGAGTCGGCCCGCGCCTTCGAGCGAGAGGTCGAGCGACTCCGCGCCAAGCTGGGCGTGGAAATGGCGGAGGAGCTGCTGAAGAAGGCGACCCAAGTCGACGGTGTCACGGTGGTGGCTGGACTGGCCGAGCGGTGTGATCAGCGAGCGCTACGCGAGCTCGCCGATCGACTGAGAACGAAGATTGGCAGCGGAGTAATCGTCCTGGCGACGTCCTTGGATGGACGGGTAGGCTGGGTGGCGGCTGTGACGCCGGATCTCACCTCGCGGTTGCACGCCGGAAAATTGGTGAAGGAGGTGGCAAGCATCACCGGTGGGAGCGGGGGCGGTCGGGCCGATCTCGCCGAAGCCGGCGGGAAGAATCCCGACGAGTTGGATCGGGCGCTTCGGTTGGTCCCGGAGTTAGTCAAACGGTTCCTCGCATAAGCCCATTCTGGCCCCATTTCTCTTGTAGGTTGCTGCCAGCCATGGTATAAATGAGTAACATTATTGATCAAATGCTCTTCTGTGCGAGGTGTGAACGATGATACCGATTGCACGGGAGGGGTGGCCGTTTATCCTCGTACCGCTGAGCTTGGCTGTCATCCTGTGGGTTGTAGGGTGGCATGGTAGTAGTGTTACGACATGTGTCTTGGCCGTGTTGGTAGCACTGTTTTTCCGTGATCCGGCGCGCGACATTCCGAAAGGCGAGGGACTGATTCTTGCCCCCGCTGATGGGACCGTTGTCCAGGTCACCCAGTATCTTGGCCGGGAGTTGCAAGAGTCGGCCACCCAAATCAGCATCTTTCTGTCGGTTTTCGACGTACATATCAATCGAGCCCCGTTTCCCGCGGTAGTCGGAAAGGTCGAGTATAGACCCGGGACGTTTCGTCTGGCATGGCAGTCTGAGGCGTCGGCAGAGAATGAACAGAACCTTATCACGCTGAAGGCGCCGGAAGGTCAACTATTGGTGAAACAGATTGCAGGCTTTATCGCAAGACGTATCGTCTGCCGGGTCGTTCCCGGACAAAAACTTGATGCCGGAGAGCGGATTGGGATGATTCGGTTCGGATCACGCGTCGATCTTATCGTCCCGGCGCGTGCGGAGCTTCTTGTGAAGCGCGGAGATCGTGTGTACGGAGGAACCAGTGTGATGGGGACGCTCCGATGAGGAGAGGTCGGCGACGGCGGGGAGTCTATTTCCTGCCGAGCCTGCTGACTATCAG
>JAGWRQ010000073.1 GCA_028869615.1 Candidatus Methylomirabilota bacterium
AGGGGTCTCCGACGACGCCCTTGGCGCGTATCTGAAGCGGATTGCTCAGGTTCCCCTCCTGAAGAAGGAGGACGAGCTTATCCTGGGTAAGGCGAGTCAACGGGGGGATGAAAAGGCCCTGCGGCAACTGGTAGAGGCCAACCTCCGTTTCGTCGTCAAGGTAGCCCTCCGCTATCGAGGGTGTGGTCTGTCGCTGCCTGACCTGATCAATGAAGGTAATATCGGCCTGCTTGAGGCCGCGCGCCGCTACCGCCCGGAGTATAATGTCAAGTTTATCACCTATGCAGTCTGGTGGATCCGGCAAGCGATTATGCAGGCCTTGGCCGCGGGTGGAGGCGCGGTACGGCTTCCGCTCCGAAAGGCTCGCCTCGCATCGCGGCTTGACGATATCCGCGCCGACCTCTCCCAGCAGTTACAGGCTGCGCCCACCGATTCGGAAGTGGCGGAAGAATTAGACCTGAGCGCGAGCGACCTGGAAGGGGCGTTGCACCGAGCGGGTCAGTTGGCCTTTCTCAGCGATGAAATCGGCCTTGAACAACGGATTGGGATGGAGTTATACGAATCGAAGCAGCTTCCTCCCGCCGACTATGAGCTGATCCGGCGGTCGCTCCGCGAAGAAGTGGAGCGGATGCTTGGCAGTCTGACCTCCAGAGAGCGGTACATTGTGGAGTTGCGTTTCGGGTTGGGGAAGGACGAAGCGATGACCCTGAAAGAGGTCGGCAAGCGACTCAAGCTCTCGCGGGAGCGGGTCCGACAGATCGAGGAGCGCGCCAAGCAGAAATTGCATGTGTGGGCCAAATCCAGGCACCTGAAAGATTATTTGAATTAACTCGCTTGATCTGCTGAGTCGTTCAGTTTTATGAGGGGGGCTGGACATCCCACTTGAAATGGATGATGGTCGGATCGGTAAGCCCTGATCCTTCGCGGGAGATCAGGGCTTTTGTTTTTCGCGTGGCTCGATAGGCTGATCGTTTCAGGAGGATGTGTGGCCGACCAATATGAATCTGAAAGCGCGGCGGCGGCGCGATGGCGGATGGTAGAGGAGCAGCTCAGGGCTCGGGATATCGTCGATGAGCGGGTCCTTGCAGCGATGGAGAGGGTTCCCCGCCACCTGTTCGTCGAGCCGGCCCTGAAATATTATGCCTACGAAGACCGTCCGCTTTCTATCGGGGCAGGACAGACCATTTCCCAGCCGTACATCGTTGCGCTCATGATCCAGCTCCTCCGGGTATTGCCGTCGTATCGTATCCTGGAGGTTGGGACCGGTTCAGGTTATCAGGCCGCGATCCTGGCCGAGTTGGCTGAGGAGGTCTATACGGTCGAGATCATCCCGTCGCTTGCGGAGAGCGCCAGTGCCCGTTTAGAGGCCCTCGGATATCGGAATGTGCGCGTTCGACAGGGGGATGGCTACGAGGGATGGCCGGAGGTCGCCCCATTTGACGGGATTGTGGTCGCAGCCGGCGCTCCGGAGATTCCGCTCCCGTTGATCGAGCAGTTGCGCGAGGGAGGGCGAATAGCGATCCCGGTGGGGATTGCGAGGGGAACGCAGGATCTGATCCTCGGGGAGAAGTATGGCGGGCAATTGCGGGTCCGCGTGATTGCGCCAGTGCTTTTCGTGCCGTTGACGGGAAAGGGGGGCGCGGTCGAGCAATAGCTGAAAGCCGGTTGGCGAGGGCTGATCGCTTACGTGAGCATTCATGATCCCACTCAGGGATAACATCCCCTCCGATCGCACCCCTGTCGTCACGGTTGGGCTCATCGGCGTCAATGTCCTTGTGTATTTGAACCAGTTGATGCTGACACCACGAGCGGGGGTACGGTTCATCTACCTGTATGGTCTCATCCCATTGGAGATCAGCAGCGGTAATCTGTTGATGCCGCATCCGGTCCCCCTCTATGCCACCCTCTTGACCTCGATGTTTGTGCATGGCGGCCTGTTCCATCTTGGCGGCAATATGCTCTATCTCTGGATCTTCGGCGATAATGTGGAGGACAGGATGGGACGGCTCAAATTTCTGGCCTTTTATCTGCTCTCCGGGCTGGCGGCTGCCGCTGCCCAGATCTGGGCTGATCCCGCGTCAAAGATCCCGATGATCGGCGCCAGTGGGGCGATCTCAGGCGTACTGGGCGCTTATCTCTTCCTCTTTCCCTATGCCCGTGTCCTGACTCTTATTCCGCTCGGCTTTTTCTATCGGATTATGGAGATCCCGGCATTGGTCGTCCTGGGGTTCTGGATCGTTGTCCAGGTTCTGAACGGTGTCATGACGCTGGGCGTGCAGGTAGGGGGCGTCGCCTGGCTCGCCCATGTCGGGGGATTCGTGGCAGGCATCGTGATGGTAATACCGTTCACCGGCTGGCGCATGCGGCTCCCCTGGAGGGGGGATCAGCTCCTGTGAGTGCAGCGAAGCGGACAGTGGCCCTGAGCCGCGAAGAATTCCGTCGATTGATCTCCGAGGCAATCGTCTCTCTTCCGCCAAGCGTAGTAGAACGGCTCAACAATGTCGAAATCGTGGTCAAGGCTCGTCCCACGTCTGAGGAGTTGGCCATGGCCGGGACCGATTCGGGAGACACTCTCTTTGGCCTGTACACCGGCATCCCGCTTACAGCGCGGAGCAGTTCGTACGGGATGGTCCTCCCGGACAAGATCACCCTGTACCAGCGATCGATTGAGGAGGGTTGCCGGACCAAGCGGGAGGTCCAGGCGCAGATTCGCACGACCCTGCTGCACGAGATCGGTCATCATGTTGGTCTCTCTGAAGACGATCTGGACCAGGCCGGGTACGCGTAATGCCGGCGTTTTCGTTCCTTGAAAACGCTTGACACCTCAGGGTGAACCCCGCTAGATTGAACGGGTTTCCCGTCGAGCTAAAACGTTCAGGAGGATCAATGGCCCCGAGGGGACGACGGCGTGGGGAGGCTAAGTTTTACGAGCTCTATTGCATCGTGTGCGGCACGACCTGCACCGAGCAGGAGAGCAGCGCGCGTTGCGTCAGTTGCGGCAAGCCGCTGGGCGTGCGCTATGACTATGCCTACATCAGGGCTCGCCTGAATCGATACTCGCTCAAGACCTCTCCCATCAAGGCGCTCAAATATCTCGATTTTTACCCCATCCTCAACCTCGATCTGGTGGTCTCGCTTGATGAGGGTGGAACGCCGCTGTACCGATGCCATCGGTTGGCGAAGGAGTTAGGGATCAAACAGCTCTACATCAAGAACGAAGGGATGAATCCGACCGGCGTGTTCAAGGATCGAGGGACGCTGGTGGAGATCACCAAGGCCAAAGAGCAGGGCGCCAAGGCGATCTGCGTGGCCTCCACCGGCAATATGGCCGGCTCCGTCGCCGCCTATGCCTCGATCGCAAATCTGCCCTGCTATGTGGCGGTGCCGGAGGGGACTCCGATCGGCAAGATGTCCCAGGCCCTTTCCTATGGAGCCCGGGTCCTGCAGATTCGAGGGACGTATAACGATGCAGCCTCTATCGCCGAGCAGATGAGCCAGCGGTACGGGTATTATCTGGCCGGCGATTACGCCTTTCGCGTCGAAGGTCAAAAGTCACAGGCGTTCGAAATCGTAGAGCAGTTGGACTGGCAGGCCCCGGCCGTGGTCATTGTCCCGATGGGTTGCGGGACCAATATCGCCGCCCTGTGGAAGGGGTTTAAAGAGTTTCATGAGCTGGGGTTGATCTCGTCTCTGCCGCGCATGATCGGTGTCCAGCCGGTCGGCTGCTCGCCGATCGTGACCGCGTTCAATCAGGGAAGCGATGACATCGTCCCTGTGAAGAAACCGGAATCGGTTGCCTCGGCATTGATGGCAGGCGATCCGCTGGACGGGCTGAAGGCGCTGGCCGCGCTGCGAGAATCAGGCGGATGCGCCCTGTCGCTCAGCGATACCGAGATCTTGCAGGCCCAGCAGCAACTCGCGCGCCAGGAGTCGATCTTCGTGGAGCCGTCCGGGGCGCTCCCCGTCGGGGCGCTCGCGTTACTGCTGACCAGCGCGCGTGTGAGGGCGGATGAGACGGTGGTCTGCCTCGCCACAGGGAACGGGCTCAAGGATCCCAAGGCGGCGCTGCGAGTCCTCCCGTCGCCGGCCACGATCGATCCCTCATTGCAGGAGGTCGAAAAGTTTCTGAAGCTGCGCCTGTACGAGATCCGGGCCGCCGGGGCCAAGAATGGCGACAAGAACCTGTTTGAGCAAGTCCCGTCGGTGACCGACATCACCGCGCGGGTACGACAGGAGTTCGGGGTCAAGCTGACCGCGGAATACGCCGGTAAGGTGCGGTCGTTGATCGAGGAGTTTGTAAAAAAGGGGAAGCCGATCATGAAGGCGGACCTTCAGTATATTGTTGAGAATGTCCTCAAGGGCCTTTCAGTTCACAAGCCCATCCTCACGGTAGAGGACTTCAGGGTCTCGACGTCGCTCCATGGCCAGGCAGAGGCGGCCGTCTGGGTGCTGTTCGACGGGGCGAAGGTGGAGGCGACCGCTGCAGGTGTCGGGCCGGTGGATGCGGTCATCAACGCCTTGAAACAAGCCGCCTTGACCCGCGGTAAGCTCTTCTTTGAGTTGATCGACTACAATGTAGAGATCAGCTCGCCTGGGACCGATGCCTCGGTCGAGACCACCATTGTCATGAAGGACGCCGAAGGGAGTCGGATCGTTGCCATCGGGACCTCCCCGGACATTATCGTTGCCTCGGTGAACGCCTTCGTGGAGGGGTATAACTTGCTTTGGCTACGGCAGAAGCGGTGATCCCCTCGGCAGGTCGTAGAGGAGGGGGCAATCGTCGCAGCGCGGCGTTCTCCGGCAGTAGGTCTTGCCGACAGCCACCAGCAGGGCGTGATACTCATTGAAGAGCGCCGGGTCAGTCGGCAGGTGTGTCATGAAGAGGCGCTGGATCTCGCCATAGGGAATGTTCGTCGCAATCAGCCCGTGCCGTTCCAGCACCCGACGGGTGTAGGCGTCCACAATAAAGATCGGTCGGCCGCCCGCGTACAGCAGGATCGAGTCGGCCGTCTCCTCGCCAATCCCTGAAATTTCCAGCAACTCTTCCCGCAATCCGGGTCTCTTCCCTCGAAACATCCGCTGTACGCTTCCGCCGTAACGTGTCAGTAAGAAACGCGTAAAATGCTTCAGGCGTTCGGCCTTCATGTTATAATAACCTGCCGGTCGGATAAGCCGGGCGAGTTGCTCCTGCGGTACGGCATCGATCTTACGGGGGTTGAGTAGTTGTGCGCCCCGCATCGCCGCGATCGCTCTCTCGACATTGGTCCAGGCGGTATTCTGGGTCAGGATGGCCCCGATAATGACCTCGAACCGGGAGCGGGCCGGCCACCAGCGCTGTGGTCCGAAATGTCGGAAGAGATGTCGGTAGAGAGAGAGGAGACGATGTCCGGTTGCTGTCTGTGGCATGCCCATTATTGTGATCGGTTTTTCTGAGAGGTCAAGGGGAGAGTCAGCGAGCAGTGACGCGATACCTGGGGATCGATTGTGGGACAAAGCGGATCGGGGTGGCCGTGAGCGACGAACTGGCGCTCACAGCCCAACCCCTTCCCACGCTCGAGCCGTCTACAGACGAGGCAGCCGTTCGTGCCATTCAAGGGCTCATGGACCAGTATGGTGTGATCGAGGTAGTCGTGGGCCTGCCGAAGAACATGAACGGGACGCTCGGTCCCTCGGCGGAGCGGGCTATGGTGTTTGCCAAGCGGCTGGAGGAGGGTGGGGCCGCAAAGGTCACGATGTGGGACGAGCGGCTGACCAGCAGAGCGGCTGAACGCTTATTGATTGAGGCCGATCTGTCGCGGGCCAAGCGGAAGCAGCGCGTCGATCAGATGGCCGCCGTCCTTATCCTGCAGGGCTTCCTCGATCGTCGCCATCGTCAGCAGGAGCACTCCCCGTGAGCGCGACACTCTCCTTGCCTTCGCTACCACGGCGGGCTCTTGCCCTATGCCTCTGTCTGCTGGTGGGAGGGGGGCTCGGATGGTACGTCCTGAGCGGGCCGGCACCTTCTAAGAACGAGGTGACGCGGACCGTGCTTATCAAACCGCAGACTGGCGCCTTCGATATCGCGAGGACGCTGGAAGAGGCTCAGGTGATCCGCAGTCGTCTTGCCTTCCTGGCGGTCGCTGTCGCCCGCGGTACGCAACGGCGCTTGCTTGCCGGTGAGTATGAGTTCGCCCCTGGCCTCGGCCTGCTTGAGGTGGTTCGCCGGCTCGAACAAGGGAAAGGGTTTGTCCATCAGGTGACGATTCCCGAGGGGTTCGCTGCCAGGCAGATTGCCGAACTCCTTCAAGAAAAGGGGCTGGTCGATCCGGATCGGTTTATGGGTCTCCTGCGGGACCGTCGGTTGCTCCAGCAGTACGGAGTGGATGGTCAGTCGCTCGAAGGATACCTGTTTCCTGATACCTATCGCCTCGTCAAGGGGCAGCGCGAGGAGGCGATTATCGGGCTGATGACTCAGCGATTTACGGCGATCTTCGGTCCTGCGGAGCGGGCGCGTGCCAGGGAGCTGAAGATGTCAATTGCGGACGTGGTGACTCTCGCGTCCCTGATCGAACGGGAAGCGAGGGCGGATGAAGAACGGCCACTCATCTCAGCGGTATTTCATAATAGGCTGCGGCTGGGGATGCCGCTGCAATCCGATCCTACCGTGCTCTACAGCCTCTCGCGGTTCAGCGGTAAGCTTACCAGAGCGAACCTGCAGACGCCTTCACCATACAACACGTATCTTCACCCGGGCCTGCCGCCAGGTCCGATCGCAAGCCCCGGACGCGCTTCTGTCATGGCCGCCCTGTATCCCGCCTCCTCCCGATACCTGTACTTCGTGTCGAGAAATGACGGGACGCACGCCTTTTCGAATACGCTGCGGGAGCACGACGCGATGGTGAGGCGGTATCAGATCGGGAGGGCCGGGTGATGTGGGGTCGGGTCGTGATTGTCGGGTTGTGCTGTCTGCTCGCCGCCTGCGCCACAGAGCAGACGGCGGTGAAGGAGGACAAGGCCGACACCTATTACAATATCGGCGTCGCACGCCTGGCCAACGGTGATGTCAAACAGGCCATTGTGGAGTTCAGTCAGGCGATCGACGACGCCTCGAACAAACCGACCTATCACAATGCCTTGGGATTGGCGTACCTGATGGATCGTCGGCCCGATCTGGCCATTACCTCTTTTCAGAAGGCCGTCCGGCTCGATCCGAAATTCTCTGATGCCTATAATAATCTTGGTTCGGCCTATGTCCAGCAGGCCAAGTACGATCAGGCTATCAAGGCCTTCAAGCAGGCGTTGTTAAACCCCGCTTACCTGTCTCCCGAGCAGGCATACCTGAATCTGGGGAATGTCTACCTGGTCCAGGGACGGGCTGCCGACGCGGTTGTGGAGTTCAAGCGCGCGCTGGACGTCGCCCCAGATTTCGCCGAGGCTCATCATCGACTGGGCTATGCCTACCTGGTGCAAGGACGGTTGGAACTGGCGATCGCCGAACTGACGCTGGCCGTAAAACAGGCGCCTGAACTCGCCACTGCATACCAGAGCTTGGGCTTTGCCTATCTGTCGGCTAATGAGAAAGACCGGGCCAGGCAGGCGTTTCAGAAGGTAGTAGAGCTGAGCCCCACGAGCGAGATGGCGGCCGAGGCGATGCGCCAGATCAAACAGCTCAATCAATAGCCTCGATAGACTCCTTCCACATCCCTCTCGTAAAAAATGCTCAACAAGATCGACCTCACAGGGCTGAGCCTCGAGGAGATGGAGCGCTTTGTTGCCGACCACGGCGAGCCGACCTACCGTGGCCGCCAACTCTTCCACTGGATCTACGGGCGCGGCGTCCGCACGTTCGCTGAGATGTCCGATCTGCCGGTGACGTTACGTACCCGACTGGCCGAGCGGGCGACCATTGGTGTCCTCGCACCACTTGGCAGAGAGGTGTCCGGGGACGGCACACGGAAATACCTGTTTGGCTGCACGGACGGGCGACAGATCGAGGCGGTGCTGATCCCTGATGAGGGGCGGCTGACCGCGTGCCTCTCCACTCAGGTAGGGTGTGCCCTGGCCTGCGCCTTCTGTCTCACGGGCAAGATGGGGTTCATCCGACACTTGCAGGCGGGTGAGATCGTCGATCAGGCACTCGCGCTTCAGCGGGATCTTCAGCCAGGAGAGCGGATCGGCAATCTGGTGTTAATGGGGATGGGGGAGCCGCTCCACAATTACGACGCCACGGTGAAGGCGCTCAGCATCCTGGCGCACCCTCTGGGTCCTGCGTACCCTCCGCGCCGGATCACCCTCTCTACCGTCGGCCTGGTCCCAGAGATTGTACGACTCGGCCAAAGCGGACTTGGGGTGAACTTGGCCGTGTCGCTCCACGCGGGCACCGATGAGCTTCGTGACCGCCTGGTTCCGATCAACCGTCGCTATCCCCTCAAGGAGTTGATGGCGGCGCTCAGGGTCTATCCGCTCCCACCGCGGCGAAGGATCACGTTCGAGTACGTGCTCATCGACGGGGTGAACGATCGATCGGAGGACGCCAGGGAACTGGCAAGGCTATTGCGCGGCCTTCGGTGCAAGGTGAATCTCCTGCCCTTGAACGAGACCCCCGCCATCCCGTTCCGGCGACCTTCGCAGGAGCGCGTCGAGACATTCCAACGCATCCTGAAGTCAGCCGGCATCCTGGTCACCATCCGCGAGAGCCGCGGCCTGGACATATCGGCCGCCTGTGGATTGTTGGCTACCGAGACCAACCAGAAAAGACTTGACTCTACTGGATGCCTTACCTAAGATACTTTCGCGGGGTGGAGCAGCCTGGTAGCTCGTTGGGCTCATAACCCAAAGGTCGCAGGTTCAAATCCTGCCCCCGCAACCATAAAAAATCAATGGGCTAGGCAAGTTCGCCTAGCCCATTGATTTGTGCAATATGGCCAGTAGGCCACATTAGTCAGCCCACCCTTTCAACTTAACGTAGGAACCTTCCAGGATTGTCCTTCGTCGTTGCTCGCGCCAAGGGATGTCAGCGCAGCTCCCTCGAGTAATCACTCCAGAAGGTCGGGTCTGCCGACCGGAAAAAGACGCTCGCACAAGGCGGCAGTTCCGGCAACGACGTCTCCCGTTGGATGGCGCTCTTCACAGGGAGTTCAGATAGTACGTCAGGTCGCTCATCTCGCCTGGCGTGAGCTGTAACTCGAGCGACTCGTTGTAGAACCGAAGTAGCTGATCCGGCTTCGCCAGCGCCCCATTGTGCATGAAGGGCCGCAGGGAGCCGAAATGTTTCAGGGAGGGGACCTTGAAGTCGCCGTGGGGTCCGGTCCCCACGAACCCCGCCCCCGGATCCGTGATGCCGGTGAAGTTCGCATTCACCTGGTTGGTCGTGATCGTGTTGTTCGTGAAGTTCGGCTCCGGGTGACACGTGACACACCTCGCTTTCCCATTGAAGAGCACCTTTCCGCGCGCAA
>JAGWRQ010000269.1 GCA_028869615.1 Candidatus Methylomirabilota bacterium
TCGGATTGGATGCCGAGTTGCTTCACCACCAGTTCGGCGTGCTCCCGACTCCCCGGACTGCTGGTTCGGTACGGCATCAGGAGGGCCCAGACATTCTCGGCGCCGAGGGCCTCGGCGCCGAGATACGCGGATAGCGCCGAATCTACCCCGCCTGAAAGCCCGACCACGACACGGCCGAACCCGGCCTTTCGGACTTCGTTGACAATGAACCCGGTCAGAATCTTTTGGACGAATTCGCAGTGTAAGGAGAGACCGATCATCTGGCCCCCTCCCTTCTGATCCGCTCCAGCTCTCGAAGCGTGACATCCAATCGCTCATCTCGAAGCAGCGGATTCACCATTCTGGCCCGTCGAACCTCTGCTATATCGATCTCGGTCACCAGGATCGCCTCGCTGAGGTACTCCGCTTTGGCCGCCGGCTCGCCGGAAGGGGCAATCACCTCTGAGCCGCCCCAGAAGCAGGCCCCATCCTCATAACCAACCCGATTCGCGTAGAGGACATAGCAGGTAAAGAGCTGGGCATAGGCCCGATTGATCGTCTCCCAGGCCCTGGCGTTCGCGAAGGTTTTACCCTCCTCCAGACCCCCGCGACCAGGACTGGCAGAGGGCGAGATGAGGATCTCCATCCCATCGAGGGAGGCGACACACGCCGCCGAGGGATGCCACATATCCTCGCAGATCAGGACTGCGGACCGGCCGATCTCCGCGCGGAATGTCCTGATTCGGCTGCCTTCCGCAAGATACCGCTGCTCATCGAAGATTCCATATGTGGGCAAGTAGACCTTGCGGTGGACGTGCCGGATTTCGCCCATCGAGAGGTAGAGGGCGGCATTGTAGAACAGGTGTTCGGGCGACTCCTCAACCAGCCCGACCACAAGATCGATGCGACGGCTCAGATCCCTGAGCCTGCCGAGGATTGGGCTGGTCAAGGGAAGGGCTACGGATGAGACGATGTCCTTGAGGAAGTATCCGGTCAGGCTCAGTTCAGGAAAAATCAGCAGGCCGGCACCGCGGCCGATCGCCTCTTCGGCCGTCTTCTCATGCAGGGCCAGGTTGCGCTCCAGATCGCCGAGGGCTGGGTTAACCTGAGCGAGGGCAATAGTATGCCGGCTCATGCGACTGTGCTCCGTATGTCAGAGGCGGCCAGACTGCGATAGATGGCTTCCATACCGGGCGACAAGGGGCCGCCGCGGGCTTGATAGACGAACAGAGGGGTAGAGACTTGCAGTCCCGGCCGCCCGTCTCGTCGCGCCTCGACCAAGCCGAGTTCCGCCTGGACGCCAGGATAGGAATGGACCAGCCGCAACATCTTCGGCTCCAGCCGTACCGCCCTGAGACCGCTCAGTAGGTCGACGAGCCGCGAGGCATGGTAGATCAGGCACGCTCGCCCTTTGGGCGCGAGCACGTATCGGATGGCCGCAACCGCCTCCTGAAGGGTGGCGGTCAGCTCATGCTTGGCCTGTCGGATCTCGAGGTCCGGGCTAAGGCGTCCGCTGGCGAGCCCTCGATAGGGCGGATTGCAGAGCACCATATTAAAACTCGCCGACGGCAGCAACCTTTTAATCTGACGGAGGTCGCCTTCCATGATCTTGATGCGGTTCTGCAAACCATTGAACTGCGCTCCCCGCCGGGCCCGGTCGGCCAAGGCAGGCTGGACCTCAAGCCCAACTATGCGAAGATCCGGATGCCGATGAGCCAGCAGGAAGGTGATGGCGCCGTTTCCACAGCCGAGATCAAGAACCTGGTCGGTAGATCGCGGCGCGGCCCACTGCGCCAGTAACAGCGCATCCATCGAATGGCGGAAGC
>JAGWRQ010000270.1 GCA_028869615.1 Candidatus Methylomirabilota bacterium
CCCTGGATGACGCGACCGGGCAGCGCCCCGATATACGTCCGCCGGTGCCCCCGGATCTCCGCCTCGTCGCGGACGCCGCCCAACGAGATCCGGATGAACTTGCGCCCCAGGGCGCGGGCGATAGAGCGGCCAAGGGAGGTCTTCCCCACCCCCGGCGGCCCGACGAAGCAGAGAATCGGCCCCTTCATCTTCTTTTTCAGTTTGCGAACGGCCAGGTACTCGAGGATCCTCTCCTTGACCTTCTCGAGGTCGTAGTGGTCCTCGTTGAGGATCTTGGATGCCTGCTTGATCGACAGCTTGTCCTTGGTCGGTCGATTCCACGGCAGTTCGATCAGCCAGTCAAGATAGGTCCGGATGACGGAGGCCTCTGCCGCATCGGGGTGCATCCGACTGAGCCGCCCGAGTTGCGCCTTCGCCTCCGACTCGACTGCTTCAGGCATCTTGGCCTTCCGGATCTTCTGCTCCAACTCCTTCAGCTCTTGATTGCGGTCGTCGGTCTCGCCCAGCTCTTTCTGGATGGCCTTTAACTGCTCTCGGAGGTAGTACTCCCGATGCGTCTTGTCCATCTCTTCCCGAGCCTGGCTCTGGATTCGATGCTGCACCTCGAGCACCTCGAGCTCCTTGCTCAGCAGATCACTGACCCGCTTCAGACGCTGGACCGGATCGAACAGTTCCAGCACCTCCTGGGCCTGTTCCATCTTCAGATCCAGGTGACTGGCCACGAGGTCAGCCAGACGGCCTGGGTGTTCGAGGTTATTGATAATCACCACCACATCCGACGAGATTTGCTTGCCGAGGGCCACGCTCTTGCCGACCAATTCCTTGACCGAACGAATCATGGCCTCTGCCTCAACGGCCGGCGCGACCAGGTCCGTTTCGGGAACTTCGGCGATCCTCGCCTCGAAGTACGGTTCCCGCCGCTCAATCCCAATGACCTTCGCGCGGGAAAGACCCTGAACCAGCACCTTGACCCGCCCGTCCGGCATCTTGAGCATCCGCATGATCATCGCCACGGTCCCGACCGAGTGGATCTCATCGGTGCCGGGATCCTCCTTCTCAGCATCCCGTTGCGCCACCAGCAGGATGAGGCGGTCCCTCGACAGCGATTCGTCTACCGCTCGGACCGATTTCTCCCGACCTATAAAGAGAGGCAAGATCATGAAGGGATAGATCACCACATCTCGCACCGGCAGGAGCGGGATCGTTTCAGGCATCTTCCGAGCCTGTGCCTCGGTCTTGGTCTCGGACTGCTCGGTGTCTGCGACCGACATCTGCTCTGTACTTTCTATCGTTCCTTCGATCGAACTCAGGACAGGCTTCTCGTCCGCCACGGCTTTCAGTTCTCCTTCCGGTCCCGTTCCGCAGTTGCTCCCACCTCGCCCAGGCTGAGTGTTCTCAGGTATGCCCGCAATCCCGGCGCCAAGTCCGGACGCTTGAGCGCAAACTGCACGGTCGCCTTCAAAAAACCCAGCTTGCTCCCCGCATCATATCGGTACCCGCGGAACGCGAGCCCGTACATCGTTTGTGTTTTCAGCAGCGCCCGCAGGCCGTTCGTAAGCTGAATCTCTCCGCCTTTATCCGGTGCGGTCTGTTCAAGCGCCTCGAAGATTTCCGGCGTCAGAATGTAACGCCCGATGATGGCCAGATCGGACGGAGCCGCCTCGGGAGTCGGCTTCTCTACCAGATCCAGGATCTGGTAGACCGAATCATCAGCCCACTTGGGATCGATGATCCCGTAACTGCCGGTTTCCTCCTTACTGACCTGCTGTACGGCAATAATCGAGGACTGATACC
>JAGWRQ010000271.1 GCA_028869615.1 Candidatus Methylomirabilota bacterium
ATTCTCCCGTTCGATCTTCACCCGCTCTTTGGCCTCCACCGCCTGATGAAGCCCATCGCTCCATCGCCTCCCCGACATCAGGCGGCCGGTGAACTCATCAACGATCACCACCTCACCGTCCTTCACCACGTAGTCCACGTCCCGCTTGAAGAGAACATGGGCCTTCAGCGCCTGCTGGACGTGATGGACGAGGTCCATGTGGGCCGGGTCGTAGAGGTTCTTGACTCCCAGCAAGCCCTCCACCTTGGCCACACCGCTCTCGGTCAGGGCGACCGACTTCGCCTTCTCGTCGATCATATAATCCCCGGACACCTGAGCCTCTGCCTCGTACATCTTGCCGCCCACAATCGTGGCCCCCTGCTTCAGCCGCGGGATGATTCGGTCGATTTGATAGTACTTTTCGGTCGATTCCTCCGCCGGGCCGGAGATGATGAGTGGCGTTCTGGCCTCATCGATCAGGATCGAGTCCACCTCATCCACGATGCTGTAGTGCAGGTCCCGCTGCACAAACTCCACGGCGGAAAACTTCATGTTGTCACGCAGGTAATCAAAACCGTATTCGTTGTTGGTCCCGTAGGTGACATCGGCGCCATAGGACAGCTTTCGGGTCGCGTCGTCCATATCGTGCTGGATCAGGCCCACGGTAAGTCCGAGGAACCGGTAGATCCCGCCCATCCACTGGCTATCTCGCTTGGCCAGGTAGTCGTTGACCGTGACGACGTGGACACCCTTGCCTTCCAGGGCATTCAGGTAGACAGGCAGCGTAGCCACCAGGGTTTTGCCTTCGCCGGTCGCCATTTCGGCGATCTTGCCCTCGTGCAGGACAATGCCACCAAGCAATTGAACATCGAAGTGGCGCATGCCAAGCACGCGGCGCCCTGCCTCCCGCACGACTGCGAAGGCCTCGACGAGAAGCTCGTCAGGGGTTGCCCCCTGCGCAATCCGCTCCCTGAACTCGGTCGTCTTGCCGCGCAGGTCGTCGTCAGAGAGCGCCTTCACCTTCGGCTCCAGCTCATTGATCGCCGTCACCATCGGCTTGATTCGCTTGAGCTCCCGCTCGTTTTTAGTTCCAACGACCTTGGACACCAACTTCATGAACATCTTTGAGTTCTCTCCTCCTGACTGATCGGAATTTCAAGGGGATACTACCACAGAAGCGGGAAGCCTTCAATCCGAAAGCGGCGCACAAATCCCCCCGCTCCTCCCTTTTGAAAAGGGGGGTTGGAGGGAATTTCAGGACACAGACGGGGACTTTCGAATCAACGACAAAAAACCCCTGGAGGACCGGTTCCTCTAGGGGTTTTTACCCACACTCTGCAACCAAGCAATCCGAGCGCTACTCGGCCGATTCACCGTTCCCGAGAAATTTCACCGTTTCCGTGTCGATAACATACTTGGTCGGATCAACAGGCACCTCGTTCACCTGAATCTCATAATGAAGGTGAGGCCCGGTCACGCGGCCCGTTGCCCCCACCAGGCCGATCACGTCCCCTCTTCTCACCCGCTGGCCCTGAGCCACCTTTTGCTGTTGCAGGTGAGCGTAAAAGGTAGAGATCTTGTTGCCGTGGCTCACTGAGACCACATTGCCGAAACCGCCGAGCGGACCCGTATACGTGACAAGTCCGTCGGCAGGGGCAATGACCGGCGTCCCAACGCTGTTCGAGATATCGACTCCTTCATGCATCTCTTGCCGCCCGGTAAAGGGGGAGCGCCGATGCCCGAACCCGGCCGTGAGCCACCCCTTCACCGGCCAGATCGTCGGGGTGGAGGCCAGCAGGCTCCGCTTCGCCTC
>JAGWRQ010000074.1 GCA_028869615.1 Candidatus Methylomirabilota bacterium
ACTTTCAGGTTTTTTACGTTATCGGATGTAATCTGGTTCAGTCCGCTGTAGCGGGTCGCCGCATAATTCTTGCCCTGCTGCGCCCATTGGCCATCGTCTTTTTGCAACTTCACCAACTCGTCGTTGGCCGAGGCCATGGGCGCCGTCACGACAAGGCCCCCAACCAGGATCAGCAGACCCCCGATCAGTGACGTGCATCGTTTCACACTCATTGAATGCCTCCCTCTTCATTCGGTCCTGTTACTTCCCAGGAACTCTCTTTCAGAAAACCATCTCGCCCTTTTCTCAACTACGACTATTACCTCTACTTCACCTACGCCGGCTTTCAGGCATTGCAATCCACACACTCATTCGAGCAAGATGCAAAACTGTCTGTCACCCCTCCTTTCTTTTACCAAGTTACTTCGCGATTGGGCAGATCGATCAACGCCCTGTAATACGACACCTCACCGGATGAAGGAAAAAACACTGATGATGCCGTGCGACCCGTCCTGCAGATACGCGACCAGACCCTTTTCTTTGACAGCCGATAGTACAATCAGATCCTTTCTACCGGCGCCATTCAGATCAGCCACGGCAACGTCACGCACCTTCCCCTCAAGAGGGACCGTCTCCCACCCCCGCGCAAAGGTTCCGTCCTGACGGTCAAACGCCACGACTTGACTGGGAGGAAGGGACGACTCAACCCGAAACATTCCCACCTTTTTCGGATTCGTAAAGGTGAGAAGCTCTGTCCTGGCGTTACCCCACAGGGGCGACGCCTCGACCAGGACGCGCCGCGGCAGGATCTGCTGAACTGCGTACTCTTCAGGCGTGATCGCAATCCCCGACTTAAGCCCGTATTTCGCCTGAAGAGCCCGGTACGTGGGAATGTGGGAAAAGGCGAGGTGATCGACGTCCCCCAGATCCTCTTTGGCTTCCCAGGATGGCTTGCCCTCGCTCCCGTACGTCTTGACCCGCTGCTCGCTGATGACAGCAACCTCTGAAATCTGATCGCCAACGGCCTTGATCGGCGCAAATTCATAGAGATTCTTCACCTGGACCGGAAGGGTGAGGGGCCGCCCTTCAATGTACCGCCCGCCTTCCCAAGTCAGCCGGACGATCGGCCCTTCAAACGCGGTGAGTTCCCCCATCCGCTGACCGACCAGGATGGGCGTCTCAATGCCTGGACCAGTGACCACGCGAAGGAAATAGCCCAGATTATCGGCGATCCGGACGAGCTGGCCGCCTTGAAGCTCCAGGATAAAGGAATGAAGATCGTTCCGAGCCCCAGACAGGGCCGTCACAACAATCTGGGCATGGTCGGAGCCGTTAATCGTACCGACGTCAATGTGTAGGTGACGAATAAACCGGGGACTGCTCACCCTGGCAATTGGCGCCAGTCGCTGATTCTGCCACCGATAGACAATCACCTCGGAAGAGGTCATCCCAACGATCTCAGGCCGCTGATCCCCATCCAGATCTCCCACCGCCAGCGCGAGCAGCGGATCGGACAGCTCGAACGTGACGGACTCGCGTGAACCTTTATCGCCAGAACGCACCGCTTCGTTCTCACCCGCAGTCAGGAACGAAGGCGTCTCCGGCTCTCGCAACGCTCCCTGGGCACCAGGGCTCTTACGGGATGATACGATCTCTGAATGGGGGCCTTTCGGTTGCTCAGCGGTCCTCGAAGGCTCGGAGAGTTGACGCTCGGCATGGACGAAAGAAGGCCGTGACGCTCCCGAGGCTGCCTGCCCTGAACCAGACCGGAGGGTCGGCCTTGCCGGAGGTGAGGGGGCGGCTATAACCATCGGTCCACGTTCCGCCACCTCGACGCTCGCGACGGTCAACGGCGCGCCGGTGAAAACCGACATAACCTGCAGATTCAGAAACAGTCCCTGGAGACCGGGGGTGAGTTTGCCCAGAACGAGGAGCTGAACATGGGTCTTCTCCGCTAACAGCTTCAGCGTCGAAAGATCGCTGAATGATTCCACCCGCGAAGCATGCTCCCCCCCAAGGGCCGCCCTGAGAAGAGGATCCTCGATTACCATAAAGTGGCCGGTCTTGGCCAGCGCAATGGCCAGATCTTTTGTAACCGATTGGACATTCGCTTCCTTCACACCACCGGCATCGATAAGGGGAAGGGCAACCAATAGACGGTCTGAACTGACCCGGACCAGATCCTTGGCCCTAATGGTAGCTCCCTCCTCCCTGGAGACAATGGTAGCCTCCGAGAATCTCTCTTTCACTTCAACAACTCTGAGGACACCCAGCCTTTTATCTCGCCTCCCCAGCACCTCGCCGGTCACCGGGTGTTTGACCTCATCGCCTTCCCGGTAGACCTGCAATTCCATCCCCTGATACACCTGCTTGGCCCCCAGGTCGATCAGGACCCGGTCCCTTTCGACCCCGGTAACCGACCCGTGAACGGCCGGGAAGGCTTCGGTGAGCTTCGCGGCGGCCTCCTCAGCGGCTTGACCAAAGGCCGGCTCCAGAGCGTGAGCTTGAGAGGCGATAAGAGGGATGCTAAAGGCGACAGCAAGACGCAGAAAGACCAGCCCGAGCCAGCCACAGGAAGGGGCAACTCTTCGCGTTGTTGTATTCGTTACAAAATAGGTGGAACCCTTCATGCCCTTGAACGCGATCGGCATCAACTCGACTGTATCTAGGAGAGACAGCGCACGTCTCAAATGCTTTGGGAAGCCAAACTATTTAGATTAGAGACGTTGTTTGACGCGGTGGAGATATAGCGTACTCGCGCGGGACCTGTCAAGCAATTTTTCTTTCGAATACGCGCCGTTTTGAGAGTCGGAGCACTACGGACTCTTGGGTATCAGAAGACGCGGCGGACTGTCCGTTCGCCGTTCGCCTACCAACTCCTTGTTCACGACTTTCCCCCCTGCAAAGCGAAATCGGACCTGAGCCCTGCCGGTGTAGTCGGTGTCCTCTTCCTGTAATACCTTTTCGCCCTTCTCATTGTAGGAGGCCCAGACGTCCGGTCGGCCGTCGCCGTTGGTGTCGTATTCTTCTCTGATAAGGCGGCCATGCTCGAAGAAGCGAACCAGATCATACCGCCCCTCGTATTTGGTATCCACCTCTTGCCGTTGAATAGTCCCCTCCCGAAAGTAGGTCACGACATCCATCTTCCCCTGCCGTCTGGTATCCTGCTGCCGCTTGACCGGCTTGTTGTTCTCGTACCAGTCGATCAGATCCGGCCGGCCAACTCCCCGCGTATCCTCTTCTCGCCGGGAGAGAGTAGCCGCCTGGAAGAAGTAGGCGACATTCGGGCGACTTTGACCCAGCGCATCCTCCTCTTGCTTCACAATCTGTCCGTTCTCATAGTAGGCCCAGACGTCAGGCCGCCCAGTTCTTTTTCGATCGGCCTCGCGCCGCATGAGACGCTCGTCCTTGTCGTAATACGACCAGCGGTCGATCCGCCCTGATCCTGTCGTGTCCTCCTCGCGCCGCAACAGCTTCCCCTCTTGATAATAGGAGAAGCGCGTTGGCCGACCGATCCCTTTTGTGTCCTCCTCATCCCGGATGAGCATGCCGGCATCATCATAAAACGACCACAGGGTGATCTTTCCATCACGTTTCAGCGATTCCTCGGCCCGGACCGCCTTCCCCTTTTCGTAGAAGATGAACCGATCGGCCCGCCCATCGAAATCCAGATCCTGCTCCGCCTTGATCGGGCTTCCCTGCCGGTATGTAATCCAGATATCGGGCTTCCCATCGCCGTTGCTGTCTTTCTTCGTTCTTTCTACCTGACCATCTGCAGTCAGGTAGTGCCATATATCAGGTTTACCATCCTTATTCATATCTACGGCCTGGAGGATCGGGTGTCCATCCTGATAGGTGACCCATGTATCGATCCGCCCGGAACCGGTGCGATCGATCTCCTCTCGGATGACCTGCCCCTTTTCGTCATAGAAATATCTACTCGCCGGCTCGGCTCCCCCTGCAGGAGAAACCAACGAGACAAGTAAGGAAAGGGCAAAAGGAAAGGATACACATGTGGAGAGAGATCTCGAAGTTTGTGAGCGAGCCGTCGCACCCTGTCCCATATCAGTTGAGCGCGAACTTCACCGGAAGCAGCACCCAGCTTTCCACCGGCTTCCCACTCTTTTTGGCAGGAAAAAACGCCCACTCTTTGACCGAGTCCGCCGCCGCCCGGTCCAGGATCTCATGCCCGGAGGACCGCTCGACAGTAAGTTGTTCCACGCGGCCATCCGCTCGAACCAAGACTCGCAGGTAGACCGTTCCTTCGTACCCTTTTTCCCGCGCCACACGAGGGTACTTGGGAAGCGGATTGATGCCGTAGTTCGGAGCCGAAAACCTCCCTCCGGCAGCCCCATTGCCTGGCCAACCAGTCACCCCCGCCGTTGGCGCGGGTCCCCGACCTCCCGCACCATGAGAGGAACCGACAGTCACGGACGAGGTCAGCGGCGCAACCAACGCGGCATCGAGTTGGCGCGATCCGCCTCGGCCTGTCGGGCCGGAGCCCGCTTCGCCATCCCCGTCAGGACCAAGCAGGACCGGTCCAGACGCTAGACCTCCTACTGCAAAGGCGACACCCGCTGCATGTGATCCAGCGCCGGACACGCCAACAGGCTTTGGCTCGGCGCGCTCATCCAATGCCATTGGTTCCATCGCCTTCACCGCCTGAGCAGGTGAAGACGCCGCAAGAGCAGGAGCCGGAGGCGAGACGCGAGGTTGCGCCGCCGTTTTCACGTTGGCAGATGGAGCGACCTGCCTTGGCGTTGCCTTGTGGTCGGATTGGCCGTGGGCAAGACGCCCCAACGGAGCGGATGGCTCAGCGCTCCCACTTTCAATAAGGGTCACGACAAGGGGCCGCGGAACTGACGGGACCTTGGGAAGCCCAAAGCTGATGATAACCCAAGCCAAGATCAGGTGGAAACCGGTGGAACTCAGGAGAAATCGGCCCAACGGGAGCGACCTGATCTGCGATCCGATCAGCAACGTCATGGCAGGGTGGACCACATCGTGGGCCCGGCCGACCTCGGTATGGCATTGTTGACGTTCAAACGCGGCGCTGTCTTTTGGAGCCATACAATAATTATAACGGATATGCCCGAAACGAGCGAAGAGTTTTTCCTTACATATGCCCCAGTGATCTTAGAATCGGTAACTGACGCCGGCCAGAACATTGATCGGCTGGGCGGGCATCAGGAATGGTTCGATCGGTGCCCCCGGAAGCTTGGCGTTGGGGGCGAAGGTCCCGAACGTCTCATAGTGGTTATTCGTCAGATTGTTGATCTTCACGAATCCCGCGAAGTTCCGCCAGTGGGCATCCGCCCCCGCGCTGAGCATCACATAGTCGCTGAGCTTCGGCTGGGTATTCGCCTCGTCCCCGCGGAAATACTGATCACCCACAAAGTTTAGGTTAAGCGAGAGCGCCAGCCACGTGGACAGGTGATAGCGGAGGCCGGCGCCCACCCGGTGCTCGGGCGTCAGCGGCAAGCGGTTGCCCTTCTGCACCGGTTGGTTTTCACCCGGCGTCCTGGGCGACGCCAGCTCGATCTCCTCTCGAAAGGTTGCGCGGGTCCAGGTGTAGTTCACGAACCCCTCCAGGAGGTCTCGATAGATCCCCCGCAGGCCCAGTTCGATCCCTTCCCGTCTGGTGCTGCCCACGTTCTGGAAGAAGACCGTGAGCGCGACGGGATCGGAAACCGAAAAGATATCGTCCTTCACATCGGTCCGATACAGCGCGAGGCTCCCTTCCAGCCACGGCAGCGGGCGCGCCCGGAAGCCTACTTCGTAGTTGTGGGTCCGGACGGGACTGAGCTTGCGGAAACCGGTGTCCGGAGCCACACCCGCCTGCAGACCGACGCACGGGGAGTCGGGGTTGGCGCAGGTCAGCTCCAGGAAGGCTGGCGTGCGAAACCCTTGCGAGTACGAGAAGTAGGCCCCATAGCGCTCCGAAAGGTTGTAGTTGAGGCCGGCCCGAGGGAGTACACGACTGTACGACGCCTTCCCTGACGCCTTGCCCGGCTCTTCCGGACTGGAGTCTGTAATGCTGTGCCGGACATAGTCGGCTCGCAGCGCCCCCGTCACGAATAGGCTGTCTCCGGCAATCAGCAGCCCGCGACCCAGCTCGGCGGTGTCCTGGATGTAGGCCCCGACGGTATGCTGCTTATCCGAGAGCACGGACTGAAGCTTGGAGGGAGGACACGCCTGCGCCGGATCTGTTCCCTCGCCGACGGCGTTGTCAATGCAGCTTTGGAGACTCCGCGCATTCTGCTCCTCAAGGACCTTGATATCCACGTCGTAGCGCGCATACTCAGCCCCGAGGGTCAGGACATTCTTCCGCCCCCAGAATCGGCCCTCGTGCGCAAGCTGGAGCGTCCCACCGCCTGAGTGCGTATCATTAAACAAGCGGGTGTTCTCGCTGAGCAGACTCACGTTGAACTGCTCGGCGTCGAGCTTTCTGACGAACCCATTGAGGGCCAGCGAGAAGCCGCTTCCCAGCATCTGCCGAATATTCAATATCCCCATGTGCAGGGTCGGGGCGAAGAAATCACCGATGGAGAAGTTTTGCCTCCGATCAATCCGCAGGATGCTTTCCGGCAGCGATCCCGCCTGCGAGATCCTATTGTCCTGATACTGATAGGAGAGGGTGATATCAGTGCCGCCGTGACGGAATCCGAGCTTCCCGAAGCCTTTCGAGAGGCGGCCGTCGGACTGATCCCGCCAGCCAACCTCATTGAACTGGCTGCCGGCAAAGTAGTAGTCAATTGGTCCGGCGGTTCCGCTGATGCGCCCTTCAGCCTTCCGGCGCCCGAAGCTGCCGCCCGACATCTCGGGTATCATCTCCCGTTCCTCGCCGCCGCGCCGCGTAATGATGTTCAAGGACCCGGCCAGGCTGTTCCGTCCAAAGACCGCCGTCGGGCCACGTATCAGTTCGACCCGCTCAATGTCGTCGAGTGGGAGCAGATCGAAGTTGATCTCTTCAACGGCCGGTTCGTTGATCCGGACCCCATCGACGAAGACGCTGATCCCTTGCGGGACGCCGGTCACAGAGGTGCCGCTAAAGCCTCGCAAGGAGAGATCAAATTGGAGGGAGTTACCCTGCTGGTCGTTCAGATGGACTCCTGGAAGCGCTTGCATCGCGTCCTGAAGATTCAGCGCTTGCGAGCGCTCAATCTCCTCGCCCGTAATGACCTGGACGCTGGCCGGGACTTCCGCAAGCGAAAGAGGTACCTCGGCAAGGCGGGTCGGCGCGGTGACCAGGATCTCCGGAAGCGGGACAATCTCCGGAGGCGCCCCGGCTTCCTGGGCAGCCGCGTCGTTGGCACAGAAACCAGTGAAGACAAGTTCGACGCCGAGCACCACAGTGAAGATGACCAGATAGGCGATGCGAAGCCCGATGCGGTTCAGCATGAGTGAGAAGCTGTGTTCAGCACACTGGTTGGTGTCAACCGGTTACCCTACGTTCACCGGCACCAGCACCATCGTATCGTTGCCGAAGATGTCGATGACCTTTACAGCCACGGTGTAGCGGCCTTTTGCAGGGTAGGTGTACGGTGCGGAGATCAGTTCCAGTTCGCGGTTCTTGCGGGTGCGGAAGCTCTGCCATTCGTTTTCGAAAATGTAGCTGCCGGTCCAGCGTTCTTCAAATTCTGGGAGCGTCAGTTCCGTTTGCGGAGGTTCCATTCCAGGCAAGCGACCATCGACCCCGCTCCCCTTCGCCACCTTGATGATCTCCTTGCGACTCATATAGTCGAAGTCTACGGCCCAGTAGTCCACCCAGTCGGTCCAGTGTTTGGTCAGCACCTCAGTCTTGACCACGCCCTGCTTGTCCTTGCTCACCTTGATGAGGTGGCCACGGTCGCCGCGCAGGTCGCACACCACGTCGCTCTTGCCTTCTTTCAGTTCGGCGGCCACGGTATCGAGCAGGCCCTGGGTGTAGTAAACGGAGAAATCCGTCAACTCGATCCGGACGGTGAACTTGTCCTTCTTGTCGTAACGCGGCGTGGCCTCGACAAAGCTCACGTCGTGGAACACCACCTGGCCTTTGTCCACGGCCCGCTTGTCGAAAACCTCCGCCGGGATGTATTTCGGCGCGAGGTCTATACCCTTGCTCCTAGCCTCGTCAAGCGAGGCGGGGAACAGACCCATCTCGAACTCGAAGGCCAGCACATCCACGCGCGACGCGCCGCGCTTGCGGCATTCGGTGGTGACCTCTTCGACGAACAGCCTGCCCACAGGCAGGTTGATGGGGCCGACAACGACCAGCCGCCCGGCGTTCTTGCCGTGAAAAAATCCTTCGCCCTCCAGCGGTTGCGCCTTGTAGGCGCGCAGGATGAGGTCGCGGAACTCGCGTTCTTTCTGCGCCAGCGCCTGCTCCTTCTGCTTGCCGGTCAGGCGACCGCCGACATTCAGATAGGCCTGGCGCTCATAGCGGCCGAGGTTCAGTACCTCAAAGGCGCGGAACGGCTTGCCGGATTCCTTCAATTCGCGCTGCACCTGGATCAGGCGCTTGCGCGTGGTGTGGATGGCGAACTTGCCGAGGTCGGTGCAGATCCACTTACGACTGAGCTTTTCCGCCACCGCCGCCGTGGTGCCGGAACCGCAGAAGAAATCGGCAACAAGGTCGTCTTCGTTGCTAGAGGCGCGAATGATAATCTCAACTAGGGCTTCGGGTTTTTGTGTTGCATATCCAGTCCTCTCAACTGCCATAGAATTTACTTCTGCGACATGAGTCCACATGTCGCCCAGCGATTCTCCCTTTTCTTCGTCAAGAAAACGCTTCAGCCTTTTCTTCCCAGAACTCGTGATATAGATCTTCCCTTGTTTCTCAAACTCACTGATCGACTTTTCGGAATAATCACCAAGATCACAATCTCTAAAAAGCCGCCCATCGGCATCTTGTCGAAACTTGCTTCTGATAAATTCTGGATCGTACTCCTTGTAGGCTCCGTTCCATATCCATTGATCAGTCTTGGAGTAAAATAAGACACCATCAGAGTTTCGAGCATACTGGTTGCTTGTGGCTTTCGCGCCGCGAACAGGCTGTCGCTTCCACCGCATTTCGTTCTTGTAGTATGCCGAACCAAACACTTCATCCAATGCGAGACGGAGGAAAGAATTTACCCGCCAATCGCAATGCACATAGATACTACCCTCGCTGTGCAGCAAATCCCGCATCAGGATCAGCCGCTCGTAGATCATCGAGATGAACGAATCCGCGCCGCGGCCCCAGGTATCGCGGTAGGCGAT
>JAGWRQ010000075.1 GCA_028869615.1 Candidatus Methylomirabilota bacterium
GCGCGAGCCGTTCCAACTGTTGCTGCTCGACGCCCCTGGGTTGGTAGTAGGCCTTTTCGGCGGCGACCGGCGATGAAGAACGATTGAGCAAAAGAATCAGGCCCAAGCCGAGCAGGATCGCAACTGTCACCAGAATGAACATGCGCCTTACTCAGGGACCCACCCAGGCGATCAGGCGAACAGACAGAAAGTTCCTATCTGTACATCTCTTCGAAGATTCGATCTCTCTGACCTTTTTTAATCAAGCGATCATGACGAAATGCTTGTTTCATCGCTGTTCCGAGGCAGACCAGGATCAGGATAAGCATGCCGATAATCGGGATATTGTCCGGCTGCGTCGCAATGGCTATAACATGCTCCATGTAGAACCTCCTTTCAGTCGAGATTCTAGCACTACGACACGTGATGGCAAGTCTTTTGTCCGGAGGCGCCTGATGCCATGGTCGATGCGTACCCTCATAGTGAGCTTGCTCCTGGTTGGGCGCGTCTGGGGGGCTCAGCCGGCATCGACTCGGTCCGGGGAGGCCGACCAAGCGTACCGACTTGGCGTGCGCCTGCAGCAGGAGGGACGAATGGCGGAGGCGATTGAGGCATTCCGATCCACGCTGCGGCTCGATCCCTTACGCGCTTCTGTCTATGTGCGGCTCAAGGAGGCCTATGGTCGTGGACGGCCCGGCGGTCAGGTAGTTGCAGAACTTAGACAGCAGGCTGATCAGGACGGCACCGACTTCATCTCCTGGAATCTGCTCGGCGTCCTGTATGCCAAGCAAGGGCGCTGGGCCGACGCCCTAGCCGCGCTGCATCAGGCGGTGCAGATCCAGCCTGCAGATGTCGATGCATGGACGAATCTCGGATGGCTCTCATCCGAATTAAAGCAGCGCGAGAAGGCCCGTGAAGCCTTCCGTCGAGCCCTTACGCTTGATCCTGCCTATGGGCGCGCTCACGCCGGCCTGGCAGGTCTGTATGCGGAGGCAGGGAGCGACCATGACAAGGCGATAGAGGAGTATCGGCTCGCGTTATCGGCTGAACCGGATAATCCAGACTACCTGTACGATATGGGGTGGGTCTACTACCGGAAGGGGATGACCGATGAAGCGCTGAAGATATTGACAGAGGCTTCAATCCTGAGTCCGGACGATCCGGCAGGGCGGGCAAAGATCGGGTGGGTGCGGTTCCGGCGAAAGGAATACAGGGCTGCGATTGAAGAGTTTGAGCGAGCGTTGCGCGCGCAGCCGGCATATACCTTCGCTCGGTTCGGGTTGGCGCGGGCGCTTCAGGCAGAAGGAAACGACGACGCAGCCGCTGTGGAGTATAAGCGGGCATGGCGGGAAGCTAATAACGATATCTACCTCTTGTTTCTTATCAAGCTCTACCTGCAACGAAACCTCTGGGTGGTTCTGCTGGCAGTGGTATCGGCGATGGGTCTGACGTTGGTATGGCTCATGCGGCGCAGAGGCTTTCCCCAAGGTTCTGAGGCTGCGTCTGGAAAGCGATGGGCGGATAGACCTCGCTAGCTCCGCAACCGAACATGCTCTCGCTGTAGCCTCCTCCTTCCCGATAGGAATTTTCTACCAGTTACTGCATTTTGTTCTTGACAAGCACTATATATCGTAGTAATTCAGATTTAGCTACACAATATGTAGTGTTATGGCATGAATGAGCATCTATACGATGCGCTTGGGAAAGATGGCTTATTCACGTATATTACATTTGGGTACTCGAGATCACAGCAAGTCCGAGTTGTTTCGATTATCCTAGATAGAGGAGGACACCATGCCAGGCAAGGCGAGCGAGTCAACTTTCCACGGGGTACAAAAGGAAGTAGAGACGACCCAGGCGTGTGGATCGCGGCCGGCGAAGGATGGACAGTGGAGTGAGTCGGCCATCCGCGTGCTCAGAGAGCGTTATCTGGTGAGGGACGGGACAGGTGTCAAAGAGACGCCGGAGGAGATGTGCTGGCGGGTCGCGGTGGCCATCGCCAAGGCTGAAGAGCAGTGGGGCAGAACCGAGGCGGAAGCTCTCCAGGTCGCAGAGTCGTTTTACGATGTGATGGTTGAAGGGAAGTTCCTTCCTAACTCTCCCACGATGATGAATGCCGGCAAAGGAAACGGGATGCAGTATTCGGCCTGTTTTGTGCTTCCCGTCGAGGATTCCATGGAGGGGATCTTCGAGGCGGTCAAAAGGGCGGCGATCATCCATCAGTCTGGCGGCGGGACCGGTTTTGCCTTCTCGCGCCTCAGGCCGAAGGATACCCTGGTGAAGTCAACGGGCGGCAAGGCCAGCGGCCCCATCAGCTTCCTTCGGGTCTTTAATGCCGCCACCGAAGCCGTCAAGCAAGGGGGTGCCAGGCGAGGCGCCAACATGGGGATCCTCAAAGTGGATCACCCGGACATCCTGGAGTTCATCGACTGTAAGCTGGACGGCGGGATCACCAACTTCAATATCTCGGTGGCTGCCACCGAAACGTTCATGGACGCCCTCGTGAAGGATGAGACCTACGAGTTGGTCGATCCTCACACTAAGTTTGTGACTAGCCGCCTTCGGGCTCGCGAGGTCTTTCAGCGGATCGTCCAGGCGGCCTGGCGGACCGGCGACCCGGGGATGGTGTTCATCGATCGAATCAACGCGAGCCCGGCCAATCCGATCCCGCAGGATGAACTGATCGAGGCCACCAACCCCTGTGGCGAGCAGCCGCTTGGTCCTAATGATGCCTGCAATCTGGGCTCGATCAATCTGGCCAGATTTTACCTCCCCTCAATTCCAGCGGACGCCAGGACGACGGAGCGAATCGATTGGGTTGGACTGGAGCAGGTCGTACGAACAGCGGTCCGCTTCCTGGACGACGTCATCGACGTGAACCCCTATCCGCTTCAAGACATCATTGAGGAGGTCAAAAATAACCGGCGGATCGGCCTCGGCGTCATGGGCTGGGCCGACCTGCTCCTTGAGCTTGGCATGCCATACGATAGCAATGAGGCGGTCACGCTGGGTGAGGAGATCATGGGCTTCATCCGGCGAATCGGCCACGACGCCTCCGAGAAGCTGGCGGAGGCGCGGGGGCCGTTTCCGCGCTGGTCGCGGAGCATTTACAAGGGCCAGAGGCCGCTCCGCAACTCCACCGTTACGACCATTGCGCCCACCGGGACCATCAGCATTATCGTCGGCTGCTCGTCCGGGATCGAGCCGATCTTCGCCGTCGCGTTCAGGCACATCGTAGGCGACCGGCACCTGACCTTCGTGAACCCGATCTTCGAGGAGGTCGCGAAGCGGCGCGGCTTCTATAGTGAAGAGCTGATGCGGCGCGTGGCCGAGCGAGGAGCGGTGTGCGGGCTTGAAGGCGTGCCGGAGGACGTTCAGCGGGTCTTTGTCACGGCCCACGAGATCGAGCCGGCCTGGCACGTGAGAATGCAGGCGGCGTTCCAGCAGCAGACCGATAACGGCGTCTCCAAGACGATCAACCTGCCCAACTCGGCGACGCCTGAGGACATCGCCAAGGCCTATATGATGGCATATGATCTGGGCTGCCTTGGGATTACGGTCTTCCGCGACGGCTGTAAGGATACGCAGGTTTTACATCTCGGCACGGGTGTTCAGCCTGCGCTGAGCGATGCTGAAGGGCCGGCGCAGGAGGAGGCTCCAACCGTTGCGGAGATGGGCCTGGAGGAAAGGCTGAAGGTCAAGCCAAGGCCGCGGACAATGAAGGGCGTGACGTACCGAACCGAGACGCCGCTCGGGACAGCCTTCATCACCGTGAACCAGAATGGCGAGGGCGAGCCGTTCGAGGTGTTCGCCAGCGTGGGGAAGGCCGGGAGCGACACCTCTGCCGTATCCGAGGCGATTGGCCGTCTCATCTCGTTGGTCCTGAGGCTGCCGTCACCGATGTCGCCAAGGGAGCGGGTCGAGCAGATCGTGAACCAACTCTCCGGCATCGGCGGCCGGCGGCCGATGGGCTTCGGCAAGGATCGGGTCCGGTCGCTGCCGGATGCCGTCGCCCAGGTCCTGGCCGAGCACATCGGTCTCAGCGAGCCCGGGGTCCAGGAGATCCTCGCGGCCCGCGGCAAGACGTCCCTCAAGGTGGGCGACATGTGCCCCGACTGCGGCCTCGCCACCCTCGTCTACGAGGAGGGCTGCCAGAAGTGCTACTCATGCGGCTTCAGCGAGTGCTAACGATTAATAGCTTATCAGCTATGAGCTGTGGCTTCTCTAGGCTGGTGTGGCATGGATGGCTTGCTAAAGGAGAGAGTGCATGACGAAGATTCAGCGCGGTGCAGCCATTCTGGTGGGTGGCACGTCGTACCCGTGTGACGTAAAATCGTGCGTAGCGCTTCGCGACAGCACCTACCCGTTGCCGTGCGCGGACTATCATCGAGCGCAGGGCAGTGGGAACGCCGTGGGAAATCCCGTCAATTGTGTTCTGGCCTCCGGGGATAGTGAGAGGAGATAACCTGTGTCCATCAAATCAGACAAGTGGATCAAGCGGATGGCGGTGGAGCATCAGATGATTGTCCCGTTCGAGGAGCGACAGATCCGGAGCGGGGTCATCTCGTACGGTTTGTCATCGTATGGATACGACATCCGGGTTGCGGACGAGTTTAAGATCTTCACCAACGTCAATACGACCATCGTAGATCCGAAGTGCTTCGACGAGCGCTCGTTCGTTGACTTCAAAGGCGATGTCTGCATCGTCCCACCCAACTCTTTTGCGCTCGCCAGAACGGTCGAGTATTTTAGGATTCCTCGTAACGTCTTAACCGTATGTCTCGGAAAAAGCTCATATGCGCGCTGCGGTATCATTTTAAACGTCACCCCGTTCGAGCCGGAGTGGGAGGGGTTTGCGACCCTCGAGATCAGTAATACCACACCGCTACCCGCCAAGATCTACGCCAACGAAGGGATCGCCCAGGTGATCTTTTTTGAGAGTGATGAGCCATGCCTCGTGTCGTACGGCGATAAGAAAGGGAAATACCAGGCCCAGCATGATATCACGTTGCCACGGATTTAAGTGCTATTCCGCGTTCTCTCTCGCTACAGCAACTGCTGAGGCGTGCACTGATCGTTTCCGAAACGTGTCGCTTTTTTCCGACAACTAACGTCCCGAAAAAAAATTTATTTTTTTGTACGATTTTTGTTGACATGGAAGGAACGGTCGTTGTAAAGATATCAACAGTGATGAGGTGGACTGTTGTTGATCCGGTTGTTTTCGTCAGAAACGCGTGTAAGTCTTCTCACCCTGTTTTTTACTAGGTTGGATAAGCGCTTTTATGTGAGGGAGTTGGCGCGACACCTTGGGCGGGATATCTCTGGGATTAAGCGAGAGTTGGACAATCTAGAGAGGGCTGGCTTGTTGGCGAGTGAAAAGGTCGGGAATCTTCGGTATTACCGAGTCAATAAGGCGTCGCCTCTTTATACCGAGATCAGGGGGATCATCGCGAAGACAACCGGTATCTATGCGAGCCTCCGCGAAGGACTTAGAAGGATTAAAGGAATCCAGAAGGCCATGGTGTATGGGACAGAGCAGCAAGAGGGCGAGGAGGGGCTCGGTCCTATCCGATTAATGGTGATCGGTCAAGTTGATTTGAATGATCTTAACGATGCGATAAGAGTGTTGGAGAGCCGCTTGAATCGCGAGATTAACTACCTGGTATTTGACGAGGCCGAATATCAACGGAGAAAGACAGAGGATGACCCGTTCTTGGTTGAAGTCCTTAAGGGTCGAAAGTCAATCCTGATCGGAACGGACGATGGCCTATGAGGAACTTCGAGAACGGGGGCTGGTTGAGGAAGTTAAACCCGACTTCCGCCAGGTCTCGATGTTGCTCGCGCGAGCGTCGAAAGATTTAGCGACGGCCAGGGCAAATATGGGCATCGATAAGGAGTGGGCATATATCATCGCCTATCAGGCGATACTGAGGGCAGCGAAGGCATTGGTGATGGCCGAAGGGTGGCGAGTAAAAGGTCGTGACCAGGCGAGAACGTTCGTCATATTGATAGGAGAGATATTGGGTGAAGAGGGACGCGCTCTCGTCAACGGCTTCGATCGCATGCGTCGGAAGCGGCAGGACGTTATGGATGAACCGCAAACTCCGATTCCGCGGTATGAGGTTGAGGCAGCACTGAAAGATGCCCAAGCCTTGATTGAAAGGTTTGTGGAACTGGCGCGTGAGAGAAATCCGCAGTTGGCGTTCTTGTAGTAATCCCGGCTAGAGAGCCGATAGCGTGGAAAGGAGGTGAGAATCTGAATGGCCGCGAAGAAAACAGCAGCAAAGAAGGCGACGAAGAAAGCGGCGCCGAAGAAGGCTGGAAAGAAGGGTGGAAGAGGGTGCTAGCCTCGATCAGCGGTGTCAGAGGCCTTGATAAGGAAAGGAGGTGAGAACCTCAATGGCAGCGAAGAAAAAGGCGGCGAAGAAGGCGACAAAGAAAAAGTAGGAGCGGTGTAAGGTCTTGGTAACCGAACCGACCCCGAGAAGTAGGAGATGAAGCAGCTCGATGTTGAGCGGCCTTGGGTTGACTGTCGGGGAAGAGATGGTCGGTTGCCTTAACGGTGGGAAAATGCCACCCGCTGCGGGGGGGGATATCCCCCCCCAGCCGGTATTATAATTATCATACTCGATCTTCAATTGTAGACATCAGTGTGACATGACCGACGCGACAGTACGTGGGGTCGCACATGGGTGATGGAAACTGTTTGTCGGAAAACTTGGAGGAAGTAATGGCTGATTTGTAAAAGAAGCCCTAGATGTCTCGTCGGTCGCCGGCTCTTCCCTCTTGTCCCCGGCGGTGAGCCTTGTTACGTGATATGTGAAGCGTGCAGGCTCTCGCTGCCTATCTGTGGTGTCGCTTCGCCCCCTCCGAGTTTCTTTACATCATCTCCACTTTATGCTATAGGAAAGTAGGAATGCGAAGGATCAGGTGTATATGGATCGTGGCGGTATCGGCAGCCGCAGCGTTTACTTTTGGACCGGCCGGCGATACGTCACCGGTATTTGGTGGGGAAAAACCCGGCTCCACAGCAGACGTCAAGATTACCAGATTCCACCTGGTAGAAACGAAGGATGGGAAGAGGCTCTGGGAGGTGTGGGGCGACCGCGGAGAGGTTTTCGAAAAGACAAACATGGCGAAGGTGGTGAAGATCTCCAATCCAGTGACCGTCGTGCTCTATTCTGAGCAGGGCAAACTGACCGCACGGTCGGATAGCGCCACGGTGAACATGCGGACAAAAGACATCCATATGGAAGGCCATATTACGGCGACCTCGGAGCAGGGCAACAGGCTTGAGACCGAGTCCCTGGACTGGTCGGCCAAGAATCGTCGAGTGTCCACGCGATTGCCTGTCACGTTGGTCAAGGGCGGGTTGACGAGTTCGGGCGTGGGAATGGAGGCAGAGACCGATCTTGAACGTGTGGGATTTTTGAGTCGTGTGCGGTCGCATGTGGCGCCCGGTAGCGTCGAGTTGAAGACGAAAGCCGGTTCACGCGTACAACACGGAGGAACTCAGTGAGCCACCGAGGTTGGATTGTCGCTGTCGTTGCGTTGGTGGATAGTGTCTTGACGGTCGGCTCCGGGCTCGCCCAGGAGCAGCCGAAAGAAAAGAACCCGATCACGATTACCTCGGACCGTTTGGAGGTGAATCGGAAACTCCATACTGCGGTCTATGCAGGGAACGTGATGGCTGATGACAAGGACCGGAATATGGTCGTCCTCGCCGATAGGATGGAGTTCTTCTTCGATGAGAAGATGGAGCGGATCCAAAAGGGGCTCGCTACCGGTAACGTCAGGGCCACCATAGGGGAGAAACGGGTTACCGCCGATCAACTGGAACTGTTTCCCGATGAAGATAAGGCAGTCCTGACAGGGAATCCCAGGGCCTGGCAGGGTAACGATCTTATTACCGGAACGAAGATGACCATTTTTTCGAAGGAGGACAGGGCGATCGTTGAAGGAGATCCCTCGAAGCGCGTGACGGCTATCCTCTACCCCAAGTCCGAGGGGGCAGCGCGCTCCGAGCCCCAGGCGCCCGACAAGGTCGGTAAACCGGCAACCCCGAAGGGGGGATCCTAAAACCGAGATGGACCTGTGGTGAGCCCGTCGAACCAGCGGACCCTTCGGGCAGACAACCTCGTCAAGTCGTTCAAGGGTCGAGCGGTTGTGGCAGGCGTCAGCATCAGTCTCGAAGCCGGAGAGGTGGTTGGCCTCCTGGGGCCCAATGGCGCTGGAAAAACGACGACCTTCTATATGGTCCTTGGGTTGTTGAAGCCAGATCGGGGCCGGGTCATGCTCAACGGGGAAGATGTCACTGACCTTCCAGTGTATAAACGAGCCCGTAAGGGGTTAGGGTTTCTCCCGCAGGAGCCCTCGATCTTCCGCAAGCTGACAGTGGAACAGAACATCATGGCGATCCTCGAGATTCTGGACCTGTCGGAAGAAGAGCGACGGCAACGGCTTGAGAGCCTCCTTCAGGAGTTGGGTCTCGCTCACCTTGCCAAGAGCAAGGCCTACACATTATCGGGTGGCGAACGTCGCCGAGCGGAGATCACCAGGGCCTTGGTGACCTCCCCAGATTTTATGCTGTTGGACGAGCCGTTCGCTGGAATCGATCCTATTGCGATAGCCGATATTCAGACCATCATCGCCCGGCTCAAAGAGAAAAGTGTCGGGGTCTTGATAACCGATCACAACGTGCGGGAGACCTTGCAGATCGTCGATCGCGCATATCTGATTTACGAAGGTCGGGTGTTAGTCTCCGGGACCGCCCAAGAGTTGGCATCCGATGAGCGGGCCAGGGAGATCTACCTGGGCGAACGGTTTAGCCTGTAAGGGTGAACGCTATGGCGTTTGAAGCGAAGCTCAGTCTGCGACAGATACAGAAGATGGTCATGACGCCGATGTTGCAGCAGGCGATCAACCTCTTGCAGCTATCGCGGATGGAACTGCTTCAGGCGGTGCGGCAGGAGGTGGAGCAGAATCCGGTCCTCGAAGAGATGATCGGGGAAACGGAGGAGCTGGAGGATGGACCGGCCTCGAAGTCGGTTACCGACGAGCCGACGGTCGAACGCAACGGGGAAGGGCCGACCACCGAGATCGATTGGGACAGTTATCTTCAAGACGCCTCAGACTATCGGCCATCTATCCAATACGAGTCGGTCGATC